>DASZML010000092.1:0-2803 GCA_035551875.1 Rhizomicrobium sp. | reverse complement strand
CAAGCCAAACGCTGGCTGCGCAAAGCCGGGCATGGCGCTCTCGATGGCGTGATCGCGAAGCCGCTCGATCAGCCTTATCAGCCTGGCGAGCGTGCGATGCTGAAAGTGAAGTGCCTGCGCACCGCTGACTGCGTGGTGGGCGGTTTTCGCTATGCGACGGGAAGCAAGGATATCGGCTCATTGCTGCTCGGCCTCTACAACGAAGACGGCAAACTCGATCATGTCGGCTTCACGTCGGGTATTGCAGACACCGATCAGGCGGCGTTGAAGAAGAAACTGGCGCGCTATCGCGGCGGTGAAGGCTTCAGCGGCAATGCGCCAGGCGGTCCAAGCCGCTGGTCCACCGAACGCAGTGCGGAGTGGGAAAAGCTGAAACCCAAACTGGTCGTGGAAGTGCGTTACGACCACGTCACCGGCGACCGCTTTCGCCACGGCACAAAATTTTTGCGCTGGCGACCGGACAAGTCGCCCAAGCAATGCACCTTCGATCAACTGGCAACCGAAGCCCGCCCTTCGAAACTGCTACGCGATGTGATTGCCCGCGACTAAGTGCGTGACTTCAAGAAGGCTTGGCCTTGGCCGAAGACGCATACCATCGCACGACCATCGGTAGCGCGGGTTGGGGTGACTAGCCCGCGTGCGTTGGCTTCTTCCCAAACAGGCAGGCGCGGGCAGGAGGTGCGCCACGCATCCATCGTTTCGAAATAGTCGCGCGGCTCTTTGGCTATCCAGGCGACAAGATCGACAAGCAGAGGTTCGATCGTGTCGCTCATGGTGCTTCTCCTATTTTCCCGCGGGTGTGGCGATGAGGCAGCGGAACAATGCGTCCGCATAGTAACTGCCATCCGCCTGCCGGAACGGTGCCAATGCCTGCTCGTGAGCCGCATCCACGGCGGACGCGCTCGAATTCTCGACGGCACGTGTTGCCACGCCGGACGAACCTAGCCCGCGAAGCGCCGTTGCAAGATCCCGGTAGCGAAACGGCGAGGGCACATCGACGATCTCCATCGCGACCAGGCCCGCGTCCGATGCGAGCTGGCGAAGCGCAGATTCTTCCGAAAGCGCGAAGGGTCCCGGTGCGCCCGGCGGCGGAGGCGGCAAAAGCGAACGCAACGACGTCACGAGTGAGGCCGCCGGCATTTTCTCGGGCGGTCCCCATGTGGTGACGACAACATGCCCACTGGGTTTTGTAACGCGGGCAGCTTCGCCAAGTGCGATGGCAGGATTGCCGGCGTATTGGAATGAATTGAACCCGGTGACGAGATCGAAGGCATTGTCTGCGAACGGCAGCGATTCCAAATCGCCGATACGGAAATCGCTTTGCGGCAATCGTTCGCGCGCGATTGCGATAAGATTTTCGGTAGCGTCGATACCGCTGACTTGAGCACCGTGCTCAGCTGCGAGTTGCGCCGCCATGCCTGCGCCGCAACCGGCATCGAGATAACGTACTCCGGGCTTCACGAAGCGATGCATGATCGCTTCATAGACCCGCGAAACCTGGCCCTCCTGAATATCGGCCCAATCGCGCGCCCGCGCGCCCCAGAGTTTCGAATTAAGCTCCGACGTTCTGGGTTTCGCGGTCATTTCGTCTCCGGTCTAGTAGCGATAATGATCCGGCTTGTAAGGCCCGGATTGCGGCACGCTGATGTAGTCCGCCTGTGCTTTCGTCATCTCGGTTAGCTTTGCGCCGACCTTGGCAAGATGCAAGCGCGCGACTTTCTCGTCGAGATGCTTGGGCAGCGTGTAGACCTTCTTCTGGTATTTGCCGTTCGCATTGAACAGTTCCATTTGCGCTAGCGTCTGGTTCGTAAACGAAGCGGACATCACGAAGCTCGGATGGCCCATCGCGTTGCCGAGATTCACGAGCCGGCCTTCTGACAGAAGGATGATGCGGTGAGTGTCGGGGAAAGTGATCTCGTCGACCTGGGGTTTGATGTTGTCCCATTTCAGGTTCTTCAGTGCCGCGACCTGAATTTCTGAATCGAAGTGGCCGATGTTGCAAACGATGGCGCGGTCTTTCATTTTGCGCATGTGGTCCAGCGTGATGACGTCCACATTGCCCGTCGCGGTGACAAAGATATCTGCGCGCGGTGCGGCGTCATCCATCGTCACGACTTCATAGCCTTCCATCGCCGCCTGCAACGCGCAGATCGGATCGACTTCCGACACCAATACGCGGCAACCGGCCTGGCGCAGCGAAGCGGCCGAGCCTTTGCCCACGTCGCCGAAGCCCGCGACCATCGCGACTTTTCCGGCCATCATCACATCGGTGCCGCGACGGATGCCGTCGACCAGCGATTCACGGCAGCCATAGAGATTGTCGAACTTCGACTTGGTGACGCTGTCGTTCACATTGATGGCGGGGAACAGCAGCTTGCCGTCCTTCTCCATCAGATAGAGGCGATGCACACCGGTCGTCGTTTCTTCCGAAACGCCTTTGATGTTGGCTGCGACTTCCGCGAACCAACCCTTTGGCTTTTCTTTCAGCAAACGCTTGATCAGCGCGAAGAAGACTTCTTCTTCTTCGTTGCCGGGCTTGTCGAGAAACGCAGCGTCGCCTTTCTCCGCGCGCAGACCATGATGCACCAGCATCGTGGCGTCGCCGCGGTCGTCGAGGATCATGTTCGGGAAACCGCCGCCATGCCATTCGAACAATTTGGCAGTGTAGTCCCAGTAGTCCTTCAAGCTTTCGCCCTTGATCGCGAAGACCGGCGTGCCGCTGGCCGCGATGGCGGCGGCAGCGTGGTCTTGTGTGGAGTAGATGTTGCAAGACACCCAGCGCACATCAGCGCCGAGTTCTTTC
>DASZML010000091.1:0-30048 GCA_035551875.1 Rhizomicrobium sp. | reverse complement strand
TTGGGTGTTGTCACGTCAGCGTGCCTGGGGCGTGCCGCTCGCGATCTTCGTCAACAAGAAGACGGACGAAATCCTGAACGATCACGCCGTGAACGCGCGCATCAACGAAGCGTTCAAAATCGAAGGTGCCGATGCGTGGTTCAAGCCGGGCTCGGCGGAACGCTTCCTCGGCAATCAATACAAAGCCGAAGACTACGAGCAGGTGAGAGACATTCTCGACGTCTGGTTCGACTCCGGTTCGACGCATGTGTTCACGGTCGTGCAGCCGCTCGAGCCGGAATGGCCGCAGAAGGATCACGCCGATCTTTATCTCGAAGGTTCGGACCAGCATCGCGGCTGGTTCCAGTCGTCGCTGCTCGAAAGCTGCGCCACGCGCGGCCGCGCGCCTTATGATGAAGTGCTGACGGCCGGTTTCGTGCTCGACCGCGAAGGCGACAAGATGTCGAAGTCGGTCGGCAATGTGATCCTTCCGCAAACGATCGCGGACAAGAACGGCGCAGATATTTTCCGCCTCTGGGTTGCGTCATCCGACTTCACGCAAGATCTGCGCATGGGCAACGACATCATCCAGTCGAACACCGATGCCTATCGCCGCCTGCGCAACACGATCCGTTTCATGCTCGCGAACCTCTCGGGCTTCGACGAGAAAGAGCGCATCGAATATTCGAAGATGCCGGAACTGGAGCGCTACGTTCTCGCCAAGATCGCGGAAATCGATGCAATCGTGCGCGAAGGCTACACGAAGTACGACTTTAACCGCGTCTACAACACGGTGTTCTCGTTCTGCACGAACGAGTTGTCGGCGCTGTATTTCGATATCCGCAAGGACGCGCTCTATTGTGACGCCGCATCGAGCATGCGCCGTCGCTCCGCGCGCACCGTCACGGACATCGCGTTCCGTCATGTCGTGACGTGGCTCGCGCCGATCCTGTGCTTCACCATGGAAGAAGCGTGGCTGCTGCGCTTCCCCGGCGAAGGCGAGAGCGTGCATCTGCAGACGTTCCCCGTCGTGCCGAACGAATGGCATAACGAGAAGCTCGCGCAGAAATGGTCGCGTATCCGCGAACTGCGCCGCGTGGTCACCGGCGCGTTGGAAGTTGCGCGCCGCGACAAGGTGATCGGCGCAAGCCTCGAGGCGCGTCCTGTGCTTTATGTGAGCGCGGATGATGCGAAGCTGCTCGAAGGTCTCGATCTTGGCGAGATCGCCATCACATCCGGCGCGAAGGTTTCAACTCACGATGCGCCGGCCGATGCGTTCAAGCTCACAGAAGTCGAAGGCGTCGCGGTGGAATTCCATCACGCGGAAGGCGATAAGTGCGCGCGGTGCTGGATGATTCTTCCCGAAGTGGGAAGCCATCCCAAACACCCCGACCTCTGCAACCGTTGTTCGGCTGCGGTCGACGCCCTGGAGACGGCATGACACGTTTTTCGATCCGCGATATGGGCCTGGCATCGGCCTGCGCGGCGCTGTTCCTGGATCAGGGCAGCAAAATTCTTATGCTTTACGCGCTGGGCTTCCGCGACATGACGCCCATGGAGAACGTGGCGGTATTGCCGTTCTTTAACCTCGTGATGGTCTGGAACCCGGGTGTGTCCTACGGCCTGTTTCCGGCACACGGCATCTGGGGAACCGCGTTTTTGGCGGTTTTTTCGCTCGCCGCGGTGATTGGGTTGGGCTGGTGGATGTGGAATGCGACCCGTCCTGCGTTAGCAATTGGTCTAGGTTTGGTCATCGGCGGAGCCCTGGGAAACCTGATCGACCGGCTGGTCTATGGAAAGGTTGCCGACTTTTTTCACTTTTACGGAATGGGCTACGATTGGTATGTCTTCAACATAGCCGATTGCGCGATCACCGTGGGTGTGGCCGCGCTACTGTATGACGCCCTGCTGCGGCCCGAGACGCCGGCGAGCGCTGAATCTGGAGAAGCCAATGGTTGAGTACCGCATGCGGAACGTGACGCGCATTGGAATTTTGTGCGTGGCCGCGCTTTCGCTGATGGCGTGCCAGAGCATTCGCGAAGCGGCCGGCGTCACGAAAGATCCGCCGGATGAGTTCGCTGTCGCCACGAAGGCGCCGCTCATCATGCCGCCGGATTACAATCTGCATCCGCCGAAGCCGGGCGCACCACCGCTCAATCAGCAATCGCCGACAGAAGCTGCGCAAGCCGCGATGTACGCGAACGCGGACGATCCGCATGCGGTCGCCGCTGCGATCCCCGGCGACTACAGCCAGGTTGAAAAACTTTTCCTCGCGCAATCCGGCGCCGCTGGTGCGAACCACAACATCCGCCGCGAGATCGCGGCCGATAACGCGAACACCGAGAACACCGATAAAAGCTTCACCGACAAGCTTCTGTTCGGCGGCAGCGATTCCAATCCGGCCGACAAGCCCGTCGATGCCGATGCCGAAGCCGCCAAGCGCGCGAACGGTCAGGCACCGGCCGGATCGGTCGATGCGCCCGCCAAGCCGACGGACTCGGCAACGATCGGCGGCAGCAGCGGCGGCACGTCGAACGACAGCAGCGGCCATTCCTGGTGGCCGTTCTAAAATATAGTTTTCTTCTCAGCGGCATTCGCGCTGGCATCGTGAGCAAGGCGAGAATGCCGAGCAGAACCCTTCTCCGTTTCGTCGCAGCATCCGCGATCGCGGCGTTTGCGTGCGCCATGCCTGCGACGGCGCAGGACAATCACATCTTCCAGTTCGCGCTGCAGAACGGCATGCAAGTCGTCGTCGTGCCGGATCACCGCGCGCCGGTGGTGACGCAGATGCTGTGGTTCCGCGTCGGCGGCGTGGACGATCCGCCGGGTCTGTCTGGCCTCGCGCATTTCTTCGAGCACATGATGTTCCGCGGCACGGCGAAAGTGCAGGGCGATCAGTTCGCGCAGACCGTCGCGCGCAATGGCGGCGAGGACAACGCCTTCACCACGCACGACTACACCGCGTTCTACGAGCAAATCGCGAAAGACCGCCTGCCGATCGTCATGCAACTCGAAGCCGATCGCATGGCCAACCTCGATCTCTCCGACAACAACGTGAACACTGAGCGCAACGTGGTGCTGGAAGAGCGCCGCATGCGTATCGACAACAATCCGCAGGCCTTGATGCGCGAACAGATGGAAGCGGCGCTGCATCTATCGCATCCTTACGGGCGTCCCGTGATCGGATGGCCGGATGAAGTGCATCACATCGGCCGCAAGGAAGCGCAGGATTTTTATACCCATCACTATGCGCCCAACAACGCGATCCTGATTGTCGCTGGCGACGTCACGGCGCAGGAAGTGCGCACCGATGCGGAAGCGGCCTATGGCAGCGTTTCGTCGCGCCCGCTTATCCCGCGCGCCGAATATGCGCAGCCGCCGCGTCTGGGCGAGACGCGCCTTGCCGTCTCGCGGCCGGATGTCAAAGTGCCCGTGTTCCTGCGCATGTATCGCGTCGTGAGCTACACCGAAGCCAAGCCGGGCGAAGCCGAAGCGCTGGAGACATTGGGACAACTTCTTGGCGGCGATGAAACCAGCACGCTCTATCGTGAGCTCGTCGTGAAGCGGAAGCTGGCGACGAATGCGGGTGCGGAATATTCCGGCTACGCGCGCGATGCCGGCGAGTTCATGGTCTATGCCATTCCGCGTCCGGGCGTTCGCCTCGATCAGCTCGAGCAAGCGGTCGATCAGATCCTAAATTTCTACGCGAACAAGCAGGCTGCTGCGGGCGATCTGCAGCGCGCCAAGACGCAGCTTGTGGCGGACGCGATCTATCAGCGCGACAGCCAATACGAGATGGCATCGGCCTATGGCCAAGCACTCGCTATTGGCCTGACGACGGATGACGTCGATCAATGGCCGTCGCGGATCCGCGCCGTGACGCCGGCGCAGGTTCAAAGCGCGGCGAAGTACGATCTCATCAAGCGCGAAGCGGTGAGCGGCTATCTGACGCCGCAGGTGGGCCGATGAACGCGCGCAAATTTCTTGCCGGTATCGTTCTGGCTTGTGCCGTCGCGGTTCCCTCGCTGGCGCAAGCGGTGAACATTCAGACACTGAGCGTCGGCCGCCAGAGCGAAGTGTGGTTCGTTCAGGATCGCACGGTGCCGATGATCGCCATGACCGTGGCGCTTCCGGCGGGCTCGGCTTACGACCCAGCCAACAAGGCGGGACTTGCCACGTTCGCCGCGGCACTCATCGACGAAGGCGCCGGTCCGTATAACAGCCAGGGTTTCCAGGCGGCGTTGTCGGGCCGGGCGATCCGGCTGAATGCCACCGCCGAGCGCGACTATCTCGTCATCTCGCTTGTCACGCTGAAGGAAAACGCGCCGGCAGCGTTCCGCCTGCTCGGCATAGCGTTGTCGAAGCCGCATTTCGATGCGGACGCCATCGCGCGCGTGCGTGCGCAGATCCTCGCCGGTCTGCAGCAGGAAGACGAAGATCCGTCCAACGTCGCCGCCAAAGCGTTCTATCGTACCTTCTTTGGCAATCATCCTTACGGGCATTCCGTCAGCGGCGATGCCGGAAGCGTTGCGTCGATCACGCGCGAGGATCTGAAGGCCTTTGCCGCGCAGCATTGGGTGCGTGGCGGGATTCATATCGCGGTGTCGGGCGATGTCGATGTGGCGACTCTGAAGTCGCTGCTCGGCGCGGCGTTCTCGCAAATCCCGGATCGTGCCCCGCCGCCGGAACCGTTCGTCACGCATATGGGCCAGCCGGGCGTGCAGATCATTCCGATGCCGGTGCCGCAGCCCAACATCGTGTTCGGCATGCCGGGCATTCTTCGCAACGACAAGGATTTTCTGCCCGCTTATGTCGCGAACTACATTCTGGGCGGCGGCGGTTTTTCTTCCCGCCTCACCACCGAAGTGCGTGAGAAGCGCGGCCTGACGTATGACATCTCGACCGGCCTCAACACCTTCCATCGCGCTGGCATGGTGGCAGGACAGGTGGCGACGAAAGCCGGTTCGGTGCAGCAGACCATCGCCGTCATCAAGAGCACCATCGACGATTTCGTGACCAACGGTCCGACCGACAAGGAACTGACAGACGCCAAGACCTATCTCACCGGATCGTTTCCGCTGGCGTTCTCGTCCAACACCGGCATCGCCGGTCAGCTCAACACGTTCCAGAACGCGGGACTGCCCGTCAGCTATGTGGCCAAGCGCAACGATCTCATTAATGCCGTGACGGCAGACGATGTTCGCCGCGCCGCCAAGCGCATCTTCAATTCTGGCAAGCTCACCATCGTCGTCGCCGGAAGCCCGCAGGCCGCGCAACGCTCCAAGCCGCTACCCGGCGCGGAGAAACCCACCAAGCCCGCGCCGCAGCCGACGGTCGCGGCGAAGAAGACACCTGCTGCGAGCCCGAAAGCGGCCGCGACAAAGTCTGTCGTCGCACCCAGCCCGTCAGCGCCGAAAACCACGCCGCACCACTGATTTTGCCTGTTGATGCCGCAGGAACCGGGCCGCCGCGCGCGGACCCGTCTGCTAACCTCTGGCGATGAAGATTCGCCGTCTTTCCGAAGGCACCGTGAACCGCATCGCCGCGGGCGAGGTGGTCGAGCGCCCGGCCAGCGCCGTGAAAGAGCTGGTGGAGAACGCGCTCGACGCCGGCGCACGGCGCATCGAGATCGCGGTCTCGGCTGGTGGCGCCGATCTCATTCTGGTGGAAGACGACGGCATCGGCATGGAGGCGAGCGATCTGGCGCTCGCCATCGAACGCCACGCCACATCCAAGTTGCCACTGGCCGATGGCGAAGACGATCTTTCGCACATCGTGACGATGGGTTTTCGCGGTGAGGCGTTGCCGTCGATTGGCGCGGTGGCGCGGTTATCGATTGCCAGCCGCACAGCGAGCGGCGAAGCGAACGAGATTCGCATCGATGGTGGCGCACTGAGCGGACCGTCGCCGACGCCGTTTCGCGCGAAGGGCCAATCGGGCACGCGCGTGGAAGTGCGCGAACTTTTCTATGCGACGCCCGCGCGATTGAAGTTTCTGAAGAGCACCCGCAGCGAAGACATCGCCACGACCGATATCGTGAAGCGCCTCGCGATGGCGCGGCCCGATGTGGCGTTCACGCTAACACTGGACGGACGGCGTTCGCTCGATCTGGAAGCTGAAAGTCCGGAATTGACCACGGCCTCAAGCAGCGCAGCGTTAGGGCAACCCAAAAAGACCACGGCCTCAAGTAGCGGAGCGGTAGGCCAACTAAAAAGACTTGCGCGCATTATGGGCCGCGATTTCGGCGACAATGCCGCGCCCGTCGATGTTGCCCGTGAAGGCGTGCGCATCTCCGGCTTCGCGGGATTGCCGACGTACAACCGTGCGAATTCTGCGATGCAATTCCTGTTCGTGAACGGGCGGCCCGTGCGCGACAAACTACTGATCGGCGCGGTGCGCGGCGCGTATGCCGATTTCCTGGCGCGCGACCGCCATCCCGCGCTGGCGCTGTTCCTCGAATGCGATCCTGCGTTCGTGGATGTGAATGTGCATCCGGCGAAAACCGAAGTGCGCTTCCGCGATGCGGGACTGGTGCGCGGGTTGATCGTCTCGTCGCTGAAACATGCGTTGGCCGCTGCCGGGCATCGCGCCTCCACAACTGTTGCCGGTTCCGCGCTGGCAGCGTTCCGGCCCGAAGCGGCGCTGTATGCCGACCCTAGATATCCGGATAACGTGCGCCCGTTCCCGATTTCGCCGCAGATGGCGGAGGCATCGCGCGGATTTCAATCGCCCTTGTTCGCGGGTAACGCTGTGCCAGCCTATTCGGCGCGTGTCGAAGAAGCGCAGCCGCAGACCCAGCAGATGGAATTGCCGCTCGGCCTGGCCCGCGCGCAACTGCATGAGACCTATATCGTTGCGCAGACGGCGGACGGCATCGTCATCGTCGATCAGCACGCCGCGCATGAACGGCTGGTCTATGAGCGCATGAAGCACGCGTTGGCCGAAGGCGGTATCGCGCGCCAGCCGCTGCTCATCCCCGAAGTTGTGTCGCTCGATCCCGCGGAAGTCACGCGGCTCTCCACGCGCACAAGCGAACTCGCCGAACTCGGTTTGATCATCGAAGCGTTCGGACCGGATGCGGTGATCGTGCGCGAAATGCCCGCGATGCTCGGCAAGGCGGACATCGCCGGTCTGGTGCGCGATCTCGCCGACGACATCGCCGAAACCGGCAATGCGCTGTCTCTGAAAGAGCGGCTGGAAGAGGTCGCCGGAACGCTCGCGTGTCACACCAGCGTGCGTGCCGGACGGCGCCTCAATGCCGACGAGATGAACGCGCTCCTGCGCGAAATGGAAACCACGCCGCATTCCGGCCAATGCAATCACGGCCGCCCGACCTATGTGGAGCTCAAGCTCTCGGATATCGAGCGGTTGTTTGGGAGACGATAGGGCGTGACCCTGATCAACAAAATCTTGACGGCTCTCGGATTGATTGCCGTTTCCGGAGCGGTTGGTGCAGGCGCGACTGGGGTTGAGTTCTCGCCGTATTCGCAACCTTCTGCAAATACTATCTACAATTTGTTGTTCTGCGATGACCCTGAACTTTTCCGTCCGAAGGATGGGATCGCGTCCTCACGAGAAATTTCCGCAATATTGGACGAAAATTCAGATCCAAAAGCTATCGAAAATATCGCTGCTGATGTCGCCGCCGAAAGCAGAGTTCGAGCTTTGGCATATAACTGGCTTCGTCGGCACAAGCTTTCTGTGCCTACAGGCATCTTATTGGGCGTCGTTGTCGAGGTTCCTGTCAATGGTGGACTGGACACGCTAGCCGCATACTCCGATGGGCGTATTCGCTACATCAATCATTCGGGAAAAATGGCTTTGTTTGAAGCCACTCCCGCTTCTGTTCAAAACTCAGCGGACAAGCTTTTGGCAGCGAGTAAGCTCGCCATCAGATCAATCGGACCTTGGGATAAAGCTAGGTTGGCACCGCCAACTGGCGAGCAGGTTCGGCTGACATTTCTCGTGTCGGATGGGCTTTATTTTAGCCAGACTACTTTCAAAGCCGTGGGTGGCGACGCTATCGGTGGTCCTGTCTTACTTGCTGCGCAAGACTTGCTTCTCAATGTAACTCAAGCTGCCAAGTGACGGCTTCTGTAGACGGAGAGCTACGATTTAGAGCGATGTTCACGCCCGCGATTTTACATAAAGGCCCATACGCGCTTTCCGATGTAATCGTAAGCGTTTCGGACAGCGCGTGGACGCCGAGCGCTTCGTATGACGTTCTTGTGCAAGGCGCATGGCAAGAGCGCGTTCGAGAGGCGGCAAGCGAAGCGCACGCAATATGGGATGGGCAGTTTTATCGCGTTACGAATATCGGCGACATGCGGGGCGATGCAACGCCGCCGCGGCTATGTTTGGGAACGATACCGTACCGCTTCATCGCAACGTTCCGCGCGCTTCACGAACACCATGCGAGAGAGAGGCTTGAGCCGCTCTATCATCTTTCCACCGCCGGTCTCATCCGCACGCGCGATGGGCAGTTCGTGTTTGGAAAGCGTAGCCGGAACGGAGCGATCGACCTCATCGGCGGGGGTGTGCAAAGCGATGAGCTTGCCATCGCATGCGGTTCGGACATCGAGGCGAATCTGCGCAAGGAGATTTTGGAGGAGCTGGGCGTGCGGAGCGCGCAGATACAGAGCGTAAAAGGGAAGGGAATTCTGCTCTCGACAACCTCGAACGTCCTCGTCATTGCGGCGGTCGGCCTCGCTCTTTCCATGAACGAGGTCACCGCACAGTTCGCCGATCGCAGCGACGACGAAATGTCGGATTTGGTTGCCGTCAGCGAAGACAACCTGAGCGCCTTTCTCTCGAATATGACCGACTATCGCGCACTGATACCGGAATTGATGCTCTGTTCCTGAAGGGAAATGTGTCGACCGGATACCGCTTGACACCGGCAGCATTTCTTCCTACGCTTAGAAAATTCCACACAGATTCGAAGTGCCGCTCGAAAAAGCGGTTTCGGTGAGCGGGAGAACTATGTCTGGAAGGTACGGATGAAAGGCAGATGGGAGGAGGGGGAAGGGGGTACGCAAAACCGACAAACGAATGGTCCGGTGTTTTTGGAACCACAATATCTGGTACGCGTCCCTTTACGATCCGCGATGCAAGATGACGATGGCGGTTTCGCCATAGTGCCGCGTGTCGGCGATTTCAAAACCTTCGGTCGTCGCGAAATTTTCGTCCGCGGCGGTTTCGGCAATGAGCAGCGCTTTCTCCGCGAGCCATCCGCCGTCGCGCAGACTGGTCAGCGCGGGCGCAATGAGATTTTTGTGATAGGGCGGATCGAGGAAGACGAGATCGAACGGACCGCCGCTGCCGGTGTTGATCGGCCCCAGATCGGTCGCATCGCGCCGCCAGATTTTCGTGACGCCGGTGAGATTGAGCGCTTCGACATTGGTACGGATCAGCGCGCGGCTTTCGGCGGAATCGTCCACGAACAAACAGAACGCCGCGCCGTGGCTGATCGCTTCGATGCCGAGTGCGCCGGTTCCGGCGAAAAGATCGGCAACCTTCGCGCCTTCCAGCGTCACGCCGAAATCATTGTGCAGAAGAATGTTGAACACCGCCTGGCGCGCGCGATCCGATGTCGGCCGCACAGACAGATTTTCCGGCGCGCGGAGCGTGCGCCCGCGCAAAGTGCCGCCTGTGATCCGCACGCTATTCTTCCGACATCTGCAGCAACAGCTTGCCCGTGTTGCCGCCAATGAACAGCAGGTTGAGAGCGAACAAAGCCTGATCGATGCCTTTCACGATATGAACGTCGTACTTGATCTTGCCTTCCGTAACCCATGGCGCCATGTCGCGATAAAATTCGGCGAGCCGCGGGAAATAGTCGATGATGATGAAGCCTTCGACACGCGCGCGCTTCATCAGGATGTTCGCGAAGTTACGCGGCCCCGGCATCGGACCTGTCGCATTGTAGCCGGAAATCATGCCGCAGAGCACGATGCGGGCTTTCAGATTGAGATTGTCCATGACGGCTTCGAGAATTTCGCCACCGGCATTCTCGAAATCGATATCGATGCCGTTCGGGCATTCGCGCTTCAGCGCGGCAGCGACATTCTCTTTCTTGTAGTTGATGCAGGCATCGAAGCCGAAATCCTTCACGACATGGCGGCATTTCTCATCGGAGCCCGCGATGCCGACAACACGGCAACCTTTGATCTTCGCGATCTGTCCGACGATCGATCCGACCGCACCGGCCGCTGCAGACACAACAACTGTCTCGCCAGATTTCGGCTGGCCGATATCGAGCAATCCGAAATAGGCGGTCGCGCCCGTCATGCCGAGCACGCTCATGCTGGCTGTCAGTGGCGTGCCGCGTGGAATCTTCTGTCCGCCATCCATCACCATGTATTCCTGCCAACCGGCGATGCCCGACACGACGTCGCCCTTATGGAAATCGGAATTGTTGGATTCCTCGACGACCGACAACGTGCCGCCGCGCATCACATCACCGATCTGAACCGGCGGCATGTATTGATCCATGTCGCTCATCCAGATGCGGTTGGTCGGGTCGAGCGAGAGATAAACCGTACGCGCAAGGAACTGTCCGGGGCCGGGCGTCGGCACCGGTTGTTCGACCAAATCCAGATCGCCGGCGCGGATATCGCCGACCGGGCGGCGCTTCAGGATCCATTGCTTGTTGGTGCGATTCATCGTGTTTCCTCTGATATATTCTGCGGCGAGCCTAATCTTCGCTTCAGATCGGCGCGAGGGGCAGTGTGCCGCTGGCGGGCGCATCGAGGCCACGGTATAGCCGCTGCCATGAAGCGGTTTCTCTTTGGCGTGGTGGCGCTGCTCGCATTCGCGACCGCCGCATCCGCGCAAATAAATTCTGGTCCTAGGGTACATGCGCAACTCATCGCCAAAACCGGCGAGATCGCGCCCGGCGGCACGGTGACGGTCGCGCTGGAAGAAGCAATCGCGCCCGGCTGGCACACCTATTGGAAGAACCCGGGCGAAGCGGGTCTACCGAGCGAGATCAAATGGACTCTGCCGCCAGGCTGGAAGGTGAGCGAGATCGCGTGGCCATATCCCAAACGCCTGCCAGTTGGGCCGCTGATGAATTACGGCTACGAAGGCAAAGTTTGGTTGTTCCAGACTCTCACTGCGCCACGCGACGCGAAGCCAGGTGATGTCGTCACGCTAAATGCCGCCGCCGACTGGCTAGTGTGCAAGGAAGTCTGCATTCCGGAAGACACGACTTTAAGTTTGCCACTGACGGTAAACGCTTCGCCTACCGCGCCATATGCGACGGTGAAAGAACAGTTCGACGCTGCGCGCGCGAAAATTCCGACGCCATCGCCCTGGCCGGTTTCGTTTGCCGCCGGCGCCAAGATCGATCTCTTTATTGCGTCGCCATCGCTGGCGAAATCGGAATTGAAGGACGCAGCGTTCTTTCCATCCGATCAAGGCCTCATTACCGGAATGGCGGAGCAGCAACGTGCTTCGACGAATGATGGCCTCGTTTTGCGATTGACGCCGGAGAAGAATGCCAAAGGGCCGCAAGCGCTGAACGGCGTGTTGGTTCTCACATCGGCCGATGGTTCGGTGCAGGCGTTGGATCTGAGCGCGAAACCGGGTGCTGTTCCCTCCGCAGATTTCGGCATGACCAGCGGCAGCGGTCTTGGCATTGTGCTGTTGTTTGCGCTGCTCGGCGGATTGATCCTGAACCTGATGCCATGCGTGCTCCCGATTCTGGCGATGAAGGCGCTGGCTGTCGCCAATCATGCGCATGGCGATCGCAGCGCAGCGGCGCGCGAGGGGTTTTCGTATGGTGCGGGCGCAATTTTAAGTTTCGCGGCGCTGGGCGGATTGCTCGTTGGCCTGCGCGCGGGCGGCGCGGCAATCGGATGGGGATTTCAGTTGCAGGAGCCTGTCGCCGTCGCGTTTTTTGCACTGCTCGTGTTTGCCGTCGGCCTCAATCTTTCCGGCGTGTTCGAAGTCGGCAACGTTACAACTGGCGATGCGCTGACGCGCAAGAGTGGATGGCTCGGCTCGTTTTTCACGGGCGTTTTGGCGGTCGCCGTCGCGGCACCTTGCACAGCGCCGTTCATGGCTGCCGCGCTCGGTTATGCGCTGACACAAAGCGCGACTATGGCGATGCTGGTGTTCATCGTACTCGGGATCGGGTTTGCGATGCCGTTCGTTTTGATTGGAATATCGCCCGCGATCTTGCGCGTGTTACCGAAGCCGGGCGCATGGATGCTCATGTTCAAGCAGCTGCTCGCATTTCCGATGTACGGCGCGGCGGCGTGGCTGTTGTGGGTGCTATCGCAAGAAACCTCCGGCATCGGCTTGATCGCCACGCTGACTGGCGCTGTCACGTTGGCCTTTGCTGCGTGGACTTGGAATGCAAGCCGAATTGCGAGCGGCAGATGGCGCACAGCGGGAGCCCTATTCGCACTGCTCGGCATTGTCGCCGTGATCGCATCGCTGGTCTTCGTTCGCGCGACAACGATTCCGCCAGCCGCCGCAGCAGCGCATGCAGAAATCGCTGGAATTCCCTGCGAACCTTACACCGCAACGAAGCTGGCGAGTTTGCGTGCACAGAAGCGGCCAGTGTTCGTCGATGCCACCGCTGCTTGGTGCATCACATGCCTTGTGAACGAGAAGGTCGCGCTGTCCGGCGCGCATGTGAGAGATACGTTCGCGGTAAAACACATCGCTTATCTTGTCGCTGACTGGACAAACCGAAGCGCAGAGATCACCGCTTTGTTGGCAGCGCACGGACGTTCTGGCGTGCCGCTGTATCTTTATTATGCCCCAGGCGCAGCGAACGCTGTGGTGTTGCCTCAAGTCCTGACAGAAGGCGAAGTGTTGCAAGCGATCGGCAGCTAGCCCGCGGCGTGACTGCCGCCGACGTAACTGTGGTTTCCGCGCGTGTGCAAATTATCATTGGCGAGGATATCGCCTGGTTTGTAGTTCGGCCCTTGTTCAAGCTTCGCATATAACGGTGCGAAATCTTTGTATGTCGCGTCGAACAACTCGTCGAATGATGAGATGACGAAATAGGTTTCCTGGAAATCATCGATGCGATAATCGGTCCGCATCACACGTTCCAGATCGAAATGGATCCGATTGGGCGAAGGGCTTTCGACCGCATAGATCGACTCCGCGCGGCTCGATACGATACCGGAACCGTAGATCCGCAAGCCTTCCGGCTTTTCGATCAATCCGAACTCGACCGTGTACCAATATAGACGTGCAAGATTTTTCAACTTGCCGAACTCCTTCAGCGCGCGCTGACCACCCTTGCCGTAAGCTTCCATGTAATTGGCGAAGACCGGATGGGCGAGCATCGGAACATGCCCGAAGAAGTCGTGAAACACATCCGGCTCTTCGATGTAATCGAGCTGATCTGGTCTGCGAATAAACTGTCCAACCGGAAAGCGGCGATTGGCGAGGTGATCGAAGAACACATCGTCCGGCACAAGCGACGGCACGGCAACCGTGCGCCAGCCCGTCAGTTTCTCCAGCTTGTCCGACGCGCGCTCGAAATCGGGAATCTGATCGGGTACCAAATGCAGACTCGTCAGACCGGACAAAAATTCGTCACACGCGCGGCCTTTTAGAATCTGCGATTGCCGCTCGAACAGCGTCCGCCAAACGCCATGCTCAGCAGCCGTGTATCGCTCCCACTGCTGATCGATGGTAAAATCCGGCCGGATTTCGGGATGTGTTTTCTTCAGTTCCGCGAGCTGCATGGCGGGTCCGCTAACAATGCGTACGCATTAGACGGCGCGTTGCAGTGGCGTGTAAAGCGGCAAAAGAATTGCCGATATCGCGCCGGGCACGCATCTGTGTTGCGGCGCTTATGCGTAAATGGCAAGCCCATTTCAGAATGCCGAGCGTATGGTCTGCGCCGTTCACGAGTCCCGGAGTACGCCATGAACGTGTTTGAGTCAGCCGATTTCGATCATCACGAAAGCGTCAGCTTTTTTGACGACAAGGCGAGTGGTCTTAAAGCGATTATCGCGATCCACTCCACAGCGCTTGGACCGGCTTGTGGCGGTACGCGCATGTATTCCTATGCCAGTCCTGATGCAGCATTGACCGATGTTCTGCGCCTGTCCCGCGGTATGAGTTACAAGAACGCCATCGCGAACCTGCCGCTCGGTGGTGGCAAGGCGGTGATCATCGGCGATCCTGCGAAGGACAAGAGCGAGGCATTGTTCACGTCGTATGGGCGAGCCATCGAAACGCTTGGTGGCCGGTACGTTACGGCGATGGACGTTGGCGTGCTTCCCGCCGATATGCCGATTATCGCGCGCGCCACGCGCCATGCCGCCGGTTTCGATCAGCCCGGCAAACCGGCTGGTGACTCCGGACCGCCGACAGCGCTCGGTGTGTTCGTTGGTCTGAAAGCTGCGATCAAGCATCGGCTCGGCGCCGATACGGCGAAGGGTTTGCGCGTCGCCGTTCAGGGCTTGGGCAAAGTCGGCATGAACTTGGCCGAACGTCTCCACCAAGAAGGCGCAAAGCTGATTGTTTCAGACGTTCGTGCGGATTCCGCGAAAAAGGCGGTTGATCGGTTTGGCGCAACAGTTGCTTCGACAGACGAGATTATCGGTACAGAATGCGATGTCTTCTCGCCAAATGCGCTCGGCGCGATTCTCAGCGATGAGTCGATTGTCAAAATGCATGCGCGTGTGGTCGCTGGTGCGGCCAACAATCAGTTGGAACGCGATGAGCATGGCGAAGCGTTGAAGGCGCGCGGCATTCTCTATGCGCCGGACTATGTTATCAACGGGGGCGGCATCATTCGCGTCGCGGGCCAGATCTTTAACTGGAGCGACGCGGAAGTTGATCGGCGCGTGTTGGGCATCGCTGACACGCTGAACCAGATATTCCGCCGCGCGGACGCCGAGAACGCGTCGACGAGCGTCATCGCCGATCGAGTAGCGCAAGAGCGCATCGCGTCAGCCCACTTGTCGGCGGCAGCAGAATAGCCGTTCACGAAGGCGTGGCTTTTCGCTGGGCTGCTGCGTGGTAACCTTTGCCTGTTTATTTGGGCGGAGTGCCATGACAACAATTTCTCGTAGGACCTTGCTGGCGACAGCCGCCGCGCTTGGCGCAACGGCCGCTTTTGCGAAAGCGCCGTCTGCTTCGCGCAGCGCCTGGCGTGAAGCGCGTCAGCTTTTCCCCGAAGGTGTCGCATCTGGCGATCCCGATAGCACCAGCGTCATTCTGTGGACGCGACGCCCGTTTGCTGTGGGGGCCAAGGTCGCCCGGTTGATCGTCGAAGTCGCAGAGGATCGCGATTTCCACGATGTCGTCGTCAACGCGAAAACGAATGTGCTCGAGGAATCCGATTGGACGGCGCGTGTCCTCGTCGGTGGACTGAAGCCTGCGACAGAATATTGGTATCGGTTCACCGACAGCGAAGGAAACGGGAGTCGCATAGGCCGCACGATCACCGCGCCTGCGGACGACGATTTGCGCCGCGTGAATTTCGCATTTGTTTCGTGCCAGAACGCAAATTACGGCGCGCAAAATGCTTATCGTCGCATGATCTACGAAGATCAGCGCGCCGCGCCGGAAGACAAGCTCGCTTTCGTGCTGCATCTGGGCGATTTCATCTACGAGCTCGTGTGGTATCCGGAAGATCGCACCAAAGGTTATTACGACCGCAAAATCCGCGACATTGTGCGTTACGAGCATGGCGAGAAGCACGAAGACTTCCACGTCCCCACAACGGTCGCGGATTATCGCGCGGTCTACAAAGCCTATCTGCACGATCCCGATATTCAGGACGCGCGCGCCTACTTCCCCTTCGTCGCGATGTGGGACAATCACGAGTTCTCCTGGCAGGGCTGGCAGTCGATAGTGAGTTACGGGAAAGGCGATATTCCCGAGCAGACGCGCAAGGTCATGGCGATGCAGGCCTGGTTCGAGATTCACCCGGCGCGCGTCACGAAGAAAAATCCCTCGCTGGAAAAATTCGATCCGCCGGTTGTAGCGAACGCGCCAATCACGGCATTTGACGACAATGGTTTGGGAACAGAACCCAATAACATCATCGCTGTTAACAGCCTTATCGGCTATCGCGCCCTGCGCTTTGGCAAGAATGTGGATATCATCATCACAGACCAGCGCTCTTATCGCTCGGAGGAGCCGACGGGCCGGCATGAAGCCGACCCGTTGCAAGTTTTCGCGTTCTTTCCCGAAGACGCGCAGATCGTCCTTGATGCCGGCCGTGAGGCGAATGGCGGCAACCCGCCGGATAAGATCAAATTCGGCGATGTCGAGATTGTCAATTTCCGCAAAGATCAACCGCCCCAAACCATGCTGGGCGCCACGCAGAAAGCGTGGTTCATCGACAAACTGAAAAGTTCGCAGGCCACGTGGAAAGTGTGGGGCAATACGCAGGCCACACTCGATATGCGCACCGACCCGCAAAAACTGCCGGGTGACTTGCGCAAGAACTGGCCAGGCGAAGATTACGGTGGATTTGGTGGTGGCGAACCTTGCACCGCCTATGTTGAGCGCAACGAAATCTATGACACGATTGCGCGCGAAGGCATCACCGGTTTTGCAACGGTCGCAGGCGATCGTCACAGTTTCTGGGCGGGCGTAGCGACGAAGTCGTTGCCGCCACGCGGCTTCGAGCCGGTCGGCATCGCTTTTGTAACAGGCTCACTCTCCGCGCCAGGCATGGCCGAAGCGCAGGAGCACAATTTCCCGAAGGACAATCCGCTGCGGGATTTGTTCTTGGTCAACCGTGAAGGCGGTAAATTCGAAACCACCGTCAACCTCACGCTGCATCACGGTGTGCGCACAGCGTTGGAATACGCGAAAAGCGGTGACATCGCGAAAGCGCAGGCCTTGCGCAATCCTGACAGTGCGCCGCACGTATCGTTCACGGACATGGGCGGGCACGGCTATGGCGTGATGCGCGCAAGCATCGATCGCATGGATACCGAATTCATCTGCATCCCTCGTCCGGTGGAGCGTGCAACGACCGATGATGGCGGACTGCTACGCTATCGTGTTCTGCATTCCGCGAAGCTTTGGGCCAAGGGCGAAAAGCCTACACTCGAACAGAAGGTGCTTGAAGGGGATGCGAGCCTCTCGGTGTGATGCTATCCGAACAAGTGCGGCCATAGGCCGACGACGCCTATAAGAATGAGATAAACTGCGACGAGGTAGTTGAGCAGCCGCGGAACGATCAGGATTAGAATCCCGAAGATCAATGCGATCAGCGGTTGAACAATCAGAATATCGACGCCCATGATCGGATGCATTGCTTTCCCTCGCGTTACGGCGCGTTCACAATCCGCGCGGTGGTCTTTTATAGAGTCCGCGGAAATGGTCGCCCATGCCGCGCGCTTCCAACCACTGCCGGAAATGCTCCGGCGTATAGCTTTGTTCCCCCCATTTTAGCAGTGTCGCCCCCGCCGCTTGCTCACGCGCATATATAAGGAATTGCCGAAGCCATCGCTGATGCTGTTTGGGGAGGTGCAGATAAGGCCAGCGCGAGAATTGTTTCTCGGCCTCGTCGTAAGCTTGCCAGCCCTTGCGATGAATGATGTAAAGGGCACAAGCAAAGCTTGTTCGATCTTGGCCGCCCGAGCATTTGATCAGTAGTGGCTTTCGCGTTGAATCGAACGCCTGCAGCATTTTCGACAATTGCAATCGGAGAACCAGACTTCGCGAATTGAGCGGAACATCAACATGCTCAACGCCAAGTCTGTCCGTCACCCGCTTCTCGTAATGCCACCAGCGGAATTTTGGATTAGGACCGCGCAGGTTCAGGACAGACAGGATTCCATGCCGCTTCAGAAACGGTCCAAGAAATCCCGCGTAGGATTGAGATGAGCGCGCGACTTCCCCCGGCACGACCCAATGAAAATTGTAGAGAACGTCGCCCAGAGATCGCATCTGGATGACGGGTTATGACGACGCATTTTTAATGTCAAACCTCGGCATCTGAACGATGCAAAGGCTACCGCTATTGCTTTTGGCTAAAACTGAATCCATGCCTTTTGCAATGCATAAACGCGAATCGCCTATTAATTCACAGCTTTTCCGATTCGGCTTCTGGGAAGAGGGCATTCAGACCGGATAAAGATGTGCGCGCTATTTTGCTGTTGTCCGAAACTCAATGAGAGTGATTTGTGAGCGAGCTTGCAAACCCCGACATTGCGGATTTTACCGACGAGCCAGGCTTGGCGCGGGCGCTAAAGCTCGCATCTGAATGGCTTGCCGCACCAGTCGCTGCTCTACCCAAGGCACTTGCGGCCGCTACAGTGGCTGAACCACGTATTACGTGGATCGATGGTACTGTTCGCGGTGATCTCGACGATGATGTCGTGGTCGTCGGGCCGCAGGCATCCATCGAGGGAACCATTGTCGCGCGCGAGGTCATCGTGCTTGGTGACTTCGCCGGAGCGATATCGGCCGATCGCATAACCTTGCGATCGGGTAGCAAGTGCCGGGCCGATCTATGCTTCGAATATATCGCTGTCGAAAAGGGCGCGTTGTTCGAGGGCAGCTGTCGTTTCGGCAAGCAAACCTTTTTGCGCTGGCCCAAAGCAATGGAATTGCCTGGTGCCGGAGGAGAGAATCGAACTCTCGACCTACCCCTTACCAAGGGGTTGCGCTACCACTACGCTACTCCGGCAACCCGTGGTGTTTCCGTTGCCGATCCGGCGCGGGAGGCGGAGCCTATAGCCCAAGGGTCGCGTAAGGAAAAGGGCAATGACAAAGCAATCCCGTGGCCGCCAAGAGCGGCTGGCCGCGGCGCTCCGGGAAAATCTCAAACGCCGCAAGGTGCGCGATCGCGCGCGGGAAACCGGCAGTGGCGAAACAGCCAAGCCGTCCGTCTCCACATCCGCGCCACGCCCGAATAAGGACAAGAACGGCACTTAACTTTGTGCTTGGGCGTTCTGTTCGCGAGGCCATCCACAGGCTAAAACGGCGGCCCGGCAGGGGGTAAGGTTCTCCATGGATCGCATTCGGATTAGAGGCGGCGCACGCCTGAACGGCGCTATTGCGATCAGTGGCGCGAAGAACGCGGCGCTGAAACTCATCGCGGCATCGCTTCTGACGGATGAGCCAGTAACGCTCAAAAACGTGCCGCATCTCGCTGACGTCAATGGGATGGTCGAGCTGATGGAGCAGTTCGGCGTGGACGTCGATGTCACGCACGGCAAGTCTGTCGGGCATGGCGGCACAATGCGGCTGCACGCGGCGAAGCTAAAGTCGGTAATCGCGCCTTACGATATCGTACGGAAGATGCGCGCAAGCTTTCAAGTTCTAGGCCCGCTACTTGCGCGGCATGGACAGGCGAAGATTTCACTACCCGGCGGATGCGCGATTGGTGCGCGCCCTGTCGACTTCCATCTCAAAGGATTCGAAGCGATGGGCGCTCAGATAGACCTCGCCGACGGATATGTCGTTGCATTCGCCATCAATGGCTTAACTGGCGCGACCATCGAATTGCCATTTCCTTCTGTCGGCGCGACTGAAAATCTGATGACGGGCGCGACGCTCGCGAAAGGTCGTACAGTTTTGAAGAACGCGGCGCGCGAACCAGAGACGGAAGATCTCGGCCGTTGCCTCATCGCAATGGGTGCGAAGATTTCCGGCCTTGGCACATCAGAAATCGTTGTCGACGGTGTCGAAAAATTGTCTGGCGTCGAGTATGCTGTGATGCCAGATCGCATTGAAGCGGGCACCTATGCCATCGCGACTGCGGTTGCAGGCGGCGACATCGAACTTCTCGGCGCGCAAACACATACGCTGGGCGCGTTGACGAACCTTCTCACGCAGGCTGGCACGGAAATTCAGGAAACCAATCGCGGCCTGAAAATCCATCGCAACGGCATTCGTCCAATGGCGGTGGATGTGAAGACGGAAGTGTTCCCCGGTTTCCCAACGGACTTGCAGGCGCAATTCATGACGTTGATGGCCACTGCAAATGGCACTTCGCATATCCGCGAGACTGTGTTCGAGAATCGTTTCATGCATGTTCCTGAACTTTCGCGTATGGGCGCCGACATAAAGGTGGAGGGCGATCTTGCGACGATTTCGGGCGTCGAGAAGTTGAAAGGTGCGCCTGTCATGGCGACCGATTTGCGCGCCAGCGTGAGTCTTGTGCTAGCCGGTCTTGCGGCAGAAGGCGAAACCGTGGTGAGCCGCGTCTATCATCTTGACCGTGGCTTTGAGCGTCTGGAAGAGAAGCTCTCCGGCGTCGGCGCGGATATTGAGCGGCTGAATGCATGACGCGTGAAGTTCTGGCCGCGCATGATGCGGAAGATTTGCAGATCATTTCGGCAAGATTGCAGGACGCGGTGGCGCGCGTTGCCGATCT
Source organism: Rhizomicrobium sp. (assembly GCA_035551875.1). Classification (GTDB taxonomy): domain Bacteria; phylum Pseudomonadota; class Alphaproteobacteria; order Micropepsales; family Micropepsaceae; genus Rhizomicrobium. Next base: position 9,743 of record DASZML010000091.1, on the reverse strand, counting down.
CGTCTGGCTGAAAGGTCAGCGCCGCTTTGCTATCCTATTTAATCGGTTCAAATGGGAAGCCGCGGAAAAGAAGCGCAGCCCAAACCTGCGGGTTCGCAGCGGATTGCATTTCGACAGTGTGCTGTCGGTGAAATCCACGAAAATCGTGCGCGGCAATCCGAACGCGGTACTGTCGCTTCTCGCGATCTCGTTCACGCCCAAAGCCGTCGACGATCCGGCAGGTGTTGTCGAGTTGGTGTTTGCAGGCGGTGGTTCGATTCGGCTCGATGTCGAATGTATCGACGGCGAATTGAGTGACGTCAGCGGCGAATGGGCTGCGCGCGGACGCCCCGCGCATGGGACCGGAGCCTAAATGGCTCGCCGGCTCGACGCTCGCGGCGCCAATTTCGAAAGCGCCTTCACTACCCTCATTTCGTCCAAGCGTGAAACGGAAGAAGATGTCGCTACGGTCGTGCGCGATATCATCGCCGATGTCCGCAAGCGCGGTGATACGGCGCTGATCGATTATGCCGCGCGCTTCGACAAGGTCACTCTGACCGCTGAGACATTGCGGCTACGCGAGGCGGAAATCGCTGCCGCGGAGTCGCAGTGCAGCGCGACGGCATTGGAAGCCATAGATATCGCAGCAAGGCGGATTGAAACTTATCACCGGCGCCAGCTGCCGAAAGATGAGTCGTTTACCGACGACACCGGTGCGATGCTCGGCTGGCGCTGGACCTCGTTGGATAGCGTTGGTCTTTATGTGCCTGGCGGCACCGCGAGCTATCCAAGTTCGGTATTGATGAACGCCATGCCTGCGCGCGTAGCTGGCGTCGAACGCATTGCGATGGTGACGCCTGCGAGCGGCGGCAAAATAAATCCGTTGGTACTCGCGGCGGCCAAGCGCGCCGGGGTGTCTGAAATCTATCGCACGGGTGGCGCTCAAGCTGTCGCGGCGCTTGCGTTTGGCACAAAGATGATCGAGCCGGTGGACAAAATCGTCGGCCCAGGCAATGCCTACGTCGCAGCCGCGAAGCGCGAAGTGTTCGGAAAGGTTGGAATCGATTCTGTCGCCGGTCCTTCGGAAATCCTTGTCGTCGCGGATGGTAAAAACAATCCCGATTGGATCGCGGCCGATCTTCTCAGCCAAGCGGAGCACGATAAATCCTCGCAATGCATCCTGATTACCGACGATGCTGCCTTTGCAGATCAGGTCGCCGCTGCTGTCGAGCGCGCACTCGCCCTACTTCCACGTAAGGACATCGCGTCCGCGAGTTGGAATGACAATGGCGCGATCATTGTGGTTGGACATCTCAACGACGCCGCGCTGTTGGTAGATCGTGTGGCGCCGGAGCATCTGGAAATCGCCACGGAAAGTCCAAATGAATTGTTCGCGCTCGTTCGCCATGCTGGCGCGATCTTTCTTGGCCGCAACACGCCGGAAGCAATGGGCGATTATATCGCCGGACCGAACCATGTCCTACCTACCGCACGCACGGCACGCTTCTCGTCCGGACTTTCCGTGCTGGATTTCATGAAGCGTACAACGGTTCTTTCCTGCTCGCAGCAGACCATCAACGCCATCGGACCAGCCGCCATCACGCTCGCGGAAGGTGAGGGGCTTGAGGCCCATGCGCGCTCTATCGCGGCACGGCTCAACGCGAAATGAGCGACTATCGCATTGCCACCATCGAACTCGACGAACGCACGGTCGTGCGCCGTACCCGCGAGATCGAGCAGGAGCGCGAGATCGCCATCTACGATCTTCTCGAAGCGAACATGTTCAAGCCTGTGAACTCTGCCGGTGGGCCGTACAAGGTTGTCTTGGCTGTCGAAGACGGCCGTCTCGCGTTCGATATCCGTAGCGAAGACGACGCTCAGCACGACCATGTCACGCTCCCGCTGACGCCCTTCCGCCGCATCGTGAAAGATTACTTCCTGATCTGCGAGAGCTACTTCAAAGCCATTCGCAACGCGCCGCCATCGCAAATCGAGACGCTCGATATGAGCCGCCGCGGAGTCCACAATGAAGGCTCGGAAATTCTGAAAGACGCGCTGAAAGACAAGATCGAAGTCGATTTCGACACCGCTCGCCGCCTGTTCACGCTTCTCTGTGTGTTGCATCTGAAGGGATAGGCGGATGCGGGGGCCGAACGGCGAGGAGCTGCCGCAGGCTGTCTTGTTCGCCTGTTCGCACAACGCCGTGCGAAGCCCCATCGCCGAGGCGATCATGCGCCAGCTTTACGGAAAATTCTGCTACATCGATTCCGTCGGCGCACGACCTGTGGAAACAGATCCATTCATTCGCGAAGTGCTGGACGAAATCGGTATCGACCTTGGCAAGCACAGGCCCAAGAGTTTTGAGGATTTGGAAGACGCTTCTTTCGATCTTGTCATTACACTCTCACCGGAAGCACACCATAAGGCGATGGACCTCACGCATACGATGGCGGTGGATGTCGAATATTGGCCCGTCATGGATCCCACGATCGTGGAGGGATCGCGTGAGCAGCGGCTCGATGCTTATCGCGCGGCCCGGGATGAAATCATGCGGCGAATCAAAGCCCGCTTTTCAGTGGATCGCGGCCATGATGCCTGAGCGAAGGCCGAAAACCGGGCTATTTGGCTTGCTTTCGGTGGCTTTCGGTGCAATGTCCCGCCCGATCAACCGCCTTTTCGAGGACGAATGGCAAAAGAAGAATTGTTGGAGTTCGAAGGCACAGTCAGCGAGCTTCTGCCCAATGCGACCTTTCGGGTGAAGCTTCAGAACGGTCACGAAATCATCGCGCACACCGCAGGCAAGATGCGTAAAAACCGTATCCGCGTTCTGACCGGCGACAAGGTCATGATCGAGATGACGCCCTATGATCTCACCAAGGGACGCATCACCTATCGTTTCAAATAATTCTTCGGCGCTCGTCCTCGCGTCCGAGAGCCCGCGCCGGTTGGCGCTGCTGGCGCAGGCGGGCGTAGCACCCGCAGCGATCGTCCCCGCGTCCATCGACGAGACGCCGAAGAAGGGCGAAGCGCCACGCACTTACGCCATCCGTCTCGCGCGCACGAAGGCAGAAGCCGCGGCGGCCAACTGGACCGGCGCACCGGCGATTTTTCTCGCTGCAGATACGGTTGTTGCTTGCGGGCGACGGATTTTGCCCAAAGCGGAAACTGAGAAGGATGTGAATGACTGTTTGTCATTGCTTTCTGGACGCTCGCATCAAGTGATGACAGCGGTCGCCGTCCGCAAAGTCGACGGCTCATTGAAAACCGCGTTTTCGCTGACGCGTGTTGTCTTTAAGCGATTAACGCTTGCGGAAATCGAGTCTTATATGCGCTGCGGCGAAGGTCTGGGAAAAGCAGGCGGTTATGCAATTCAGGGGCGCGCGGATGCATTTGTCCGCAGACTGAACGGTTCTTATTCCAATGTCGTCGGCCTGCCGCTCTTCGAGACGATCAACATACTTAAAGGATGCGGACTTCCCATTCCGTGATACTCTGCCATTGCTGATATTCGATTGTAACGGATGAATAAGGAAGTCCTGATCAACGCCGGGGCGGGGGAATTTCGCGTCGCGATTGTGGAAGATGGAAAGCTGCAAGAGCTTTTCCTCGAACGCACCATTGGCTTGGACGACGGGGCGCTAAAGAAAAAAGGCGGACGCGGCGGTCATAGTCTCATCGGCAATATTATCCTTGGCCGCGTGCAGCGCGTGTTGCCCGGCATGCAAGCCGCCTTCGTCGACATCGGGTTGGATCGCGCCGGTTTTCTCGGCGCGCGCGAGGCTCGTTGCCTAGCCGATCTTCCCGGCTTCGATGAAGAGCGGATGCCGAAAATCACCGATTGCGTGCGCGAAGGCGAGGACGTGATCGTTCAAGTCGTGAAAGATCCTATTGGCGAAAAAGGCGCGCGCCTGTCCGCCAATGTCACGGTCCCTGGCCGTTTGCTGGTGATGGTGCCGAACCAACCGGGCATCGCCCTGTCGCGTCGTATCGAAGACGAAGAAGAGCGCGCGCGATTGATCGCCATTGGTGAGCAAATGATCGCCGAAGCAGGTAGTGTACTCGTGCCGGGTGCCGGCTTTATCGTCCGGAGCGCAGGCATCGGTGCCTCGCAGCTGGATTTCCGCGAAGACGCCGAGCGCTTGGCCGAAGCTTGGCGGCCGGTCATGACGAAGCGGCAAAGTGCCGGCGCACCCGCAACGCTCTATCACGACCTCGACCCCATCGAGCGCACGATGCGCGACGAAGTCGATGCAGACACCGACAGCGTGCTGATCGACGACCGCGCCGCCTATGACGCCGCTTTGGCATATTGCCGCCGTGCAATGCCGGAAGCCGTCGATCGAATAGAGTTTTACGAAGGCTCGGGGTTACTCTTCGAAGAGTTTGGCATCGAGGAAGAAATCGAAAGGCTGATGTCGACGCGCGTGCCGCTTCCGTCCGGCGGTTGGATCACGATCGAAGGCACGGAAGCGTTGACCGCGATCGACGTCAACTCCGGTAGTTTCACAGCATCTACAGGTCTTGAAGAAACGAGCCTTTGCATCAATTCAGAAGCTGCCGATGAGATCGGGCGTCAGCTGCGTCTGCGCGGTATCGGCGGACTGATCGTCATCGACTTCATTCATCTCAACGAACCGGCGAACATCGACAATGTCTTGAGCGTTTTGAATGAGAGTCTCGCGAAAGATCGGACGCCCACACAGATTTCGCCGATGTCGGAATTCGGTCTCGTTGAGATCACGCGAAAACGGATACGCGATCCTCTCGTGAAGCTTTTCACCGAGTGTTGCCGCCCTTGCGAAGGCCACGGCCGCAAGCGCACGCGCGATGCCGTTGCGCTCGAGGTGATCCGCCGCGTGGAGAAACAAGCCGCGGCTGCGCCGGGCAAACAAGTCGTGGTCCGCGCATCGCCGGAGATCGTGCGTTGGCTGGAAAGCCACGACGAGGAAGTTCGCTCGGCTCTAGCGCGGCGCGGCGCTTCTCGCGTTGTCTTCCAGCCACGCGATGAGTACACCCGTGAAGGTTTCGATGTCGGAACGGCAGCCTGAGCCCAAAATGCCCCCTTGCGCCATGTGCGGCAAGCCGCAGGACGCGAAGTTGAAACCGTTCTGCTCGAAGCGTTGTGCGGACAGGGACCTGGGCAAATGGTTGGGCCAGGGCTATGCGATTCCCGGTGAGCATCTGTCTTCCGCAAACATCGGAGAACCCGATGGCGACGCCGAATAGGGCAGATTTCCGGTCTTTTGAGATGACGCACCGTTCGCTGGACAGGGCGCGGGCCCTCGCCTAAAAAGCGCGTCCTTTCCGGGCAAGTCCCGGATTTCCGACGGCCAAAAGCCAAGGTAAGCCCAGGTAGCTCAGTCGGTAGAGCAGCGGACTGAAAATCCGCGTGTCGGTGGTTCGATTCCGCCCCTGGGCACCATCGCCCGCACAACCCTGTTTTTGCCCGGCCAGCACAAAAGGATTGCGGAATGACGGGTTCAGCCCTTCCTCGCAGTCTCTTTCACCACATGGGCCGGTGTGGCAGCGGAACAGTTGGCGTCTTTGGCCATGCCCGGATCGATGAATGGTAGAATGGCAGCGGGCGGAAACAGAACGCCCAAAAGACCGGCAATGCCGCCTTGCGCAAGTGCCGGTCCGGTCTCGATGCCAACATTCGGGTGTGTGATCGGACCGGTCAATGTGATCGGCGCGCGAAGGCGGCCGATGCGAAATTCCTTCGGCGCGCCGGCAATCTTCATGTCCATCGTTTCGGATTTGAGATTGAGCGTGCCGCTGCCTTCAACGCGGACAGGCTCTGTGTCGAACAGCAATCGCTTGCTTTGCATGATCCCGCCTTTCACGTCGAAATCGGCAATCGCGCAGCGCAAGCCGATATCCCGCTTCTTGTCCGTGAACAGACCATTGAACACATCGATGCCCGTCCACTCGGCGATCTTTTCGTTGAACTTGCCGCCTGGCACCACGAAGGCGACAGCGCCGGTCGCGGTGGATGCCGCAGCGTGAACGCTGTTGCCTGATCCTTCGACCTTAACGCGTGCGGCTAAGGGACCGATCGCCGTGGGCGGGTCGGTCTTCACAAACTCCTCGATGTGCATTTTGCTCAAGCGCGCATCGAGGCTTGTCACAGCGGTGGGTTTGCGCGCATCGATCTGAATCGAGCCGTTCAGGGCACCTTGCTTGAAATCGAACGTCAGCGGCTTTAGCAGCATGACGCCATTGTTGATGGCGATATGCGTGTGCAGCGCTCGCATCGGCAAATCCTGCGAGCGCACCTCGCCAGCATCGTAAGTGATATCCGCATCCATCTGGCGCAAGCGGTCAACATGCAACTGGGTATCGGGAAATATCTGTCCGGCAGGCGCCGCGTGAGCTGGGCCTGAACCGATTGTGGCTCCCAGATCCGATAGCGCGATGGATTTCGATTTTATCGCTCCGCTGATGATCGGGCGCTTATGTGCAGTCTCTATGGCCAAGTCGCCGTGCAAATCCGATGCGCCGACGGTGCCGCCGAAGTTCACGAACCGCCACACGGTGCCGTCGCGGCTGATCGTTCCCTGCAGGTGATAAGGCGGCGTGCGCGGCATTGCGAGCCCGGTCAAATAGTACAGATCCGACAGATTGGGGCCAGACATCACGGTAATGGCGCTGAACTGCCCCAGTTGAAATGGATGGGGGATCGAGCCATCCGCATAAATTTTTGTGGCACCGGCGCTAATGCTCGCCACAAACGAATAAGGCTTCGTCTCATCGACATTGATCAGTGGGCCGCCTTTGATGTTGGCGAGAAACTTGTTGCCGTTCAGCGTTCCATCGCCGTCGAGTGTGAACGCGCTGTTTTGACCGTTGCTGCGCTCTTCCGACGAAATCGTTCCGGAAAAGGCAAGTTTGCGCACGCGGTCGTCAATCTTGAGGTGACCATCCTTGATGAGAAAGCGATTGATCGGCGGCAGCGTCCACCCTTGACCTTTATCGCCGCCGAAATCCCAATTCGTCCGGCCATCGGCCAGACGCGTGACCAGAATCTGGGGATGATCGAAGCGCACCAGCGGCAAGATCCATTGCCCGCGAAAGAGCGGCAGGAGCTTTGCTACCACTGTCAGGTGATTGATGTTGGCAGCCTGTGGCGTTCCAACCCACTGCGGATTGGCGACCGTGAGACCCGACACCGATGCATGCGGCGTCAGCGAGAATAAATGGACGTCCAGATCGCCGGTGATGTGAACCTCCCGGCCGAGACGATGTGAAAGATAGCGCGACACCGGCCCACGCATCGTGTTCCAGTCGAGGAAATAGAGCCAAATGAGCGCGACGATAAAGACGGCAAAAATCGCGCTGACCACGATGGCGAGCACGTGCCGTGCCCCCCAACGTTCTGGCATGCGTGCGCGCGCCCTCGCCGATTGCTTGCGCATCCAGTCCTTGGTGGCGCGGGCGTATTTGCGAAGCCTGCTCCGATATTCGAGATCGTGTTGCGTCGTCGCCACGGAAGTCCTCAACATGGTAACGTGTTGATGCAGCGCATAGCGCGGGCCGCATGCTCTGGAAACTCCTGGGCCATTGCGACGTTCCCTGATCCATGCGGGGACGCGACATGCTCTTGGGTGTCTGGGGGGTTCTGAAAGATGGAACCCGCGACTACTTCCACGAAAATATGATCTCGCGGGGTGCCGCAATAGCTTTTTACATCGTGACGGCTTTCGCCCCTGTCGTCTTCGTTGCCATTCTTATCGCCAGCGCGGTGTTCGGACACGAAGCAGCGGCACATGCGGTGACATCTTACTTGCGCCATATCATGTCGCGGCAGAGCGCGCATTTGCTTCGGCTTGCGATTGAGCAAACAGCCGAAGGCGAAAACGTTGCCGCAAGTATTTTCGGGTTTGTATTTCTCATCATCACGATTACGGGGGTATTTGGTGAAATGGAAGATGCGCTCAACGTGATTTGGCGCGCGCCGGACAGGCGGCCATTGTGGCAACGGCTGATTCGCGGCCGCATTTCGAGCCTCGCACTCGTGATCTTGCTGGGGTTCGCACTTCTGCTTTCGATGACGTGGTCGGCGTTGACGGAAATTCTGGGACAAAGGCTGGCCGATTATGCCTCGGTGGAGAAGGCAACCGTCTCAGCGCTGAACTTTGTTGTTTCGTTCTTGCTGTTGTCGTTGCTGTTCGCGGCGATCTTCAAGACGCTTCCCAATCGCGACCTGCAATGGCGCGATGTTTACATAGGAGCAATTGGAACGGCGTTGCTGTTTCAGCTCGGCCAAGGCCTGTTGAACTGGTACCTGGCGGAAGGGGGAATCGGCAGACGCTACGGCGCGGCCGGCGGCTTAATCGCGCTGTTGATCTGGTCATACTATTCGGCCCAGGTCTTTCTGCTTGGCGCGGAATTCGCAAAGGCATATTCGCGCCGCTTTCGCCATCGCGAATTGTCCGGGCCGGAAAAGGCGCTGGCCGCCCGCGCCTGATCCGCATTGAAGCGGATGCGTGCGCGTAATAGCGTCGCCTCACGGTGCCGGATCGCGCGGGCAGGGGATATTCATGAACTTCTTGAAATACGGCGCTTTGGCGCTGGTAGCGCTTGTTGTGCTTGTCGTCGGCGGTGTGATCCTTATCGATCGCATGAGCCTTTCGCCGGAAGCGGATCCGCACATCTTCATCAAGCAAGCCGCCAGCTATCACGCGCGCATCGTGCGCGACAATTGGGGCGTGCCGCACATCTTCGGCCATCGCGACGCCGATGTCGCGTTCGGTCTCGGTTACGCGCACAGTGAAGACGATTTCAAAACGATTCAGGATGTCGTGCTCGCCACGCGCGGTACGCTGGCCGCGAGCGCCGGTATCGACGCGGCTAAGACCGATTACATCGTGCACCTTTTGCGCGTTTGGGAAACGGTCGATGCCAACTACGCAAAGCTTCCCGCCGATGTTCGCGCTGTCGTCGAGGCCTATGCCGAAGGCGTGAGCTATTATGCGGCGTTGCATCCCGATCAACGCAAAACCGGAATTCTTCCGATCACTGGCAAGGATGTTGTCGCGGGCTTCGTTTTCAAGACTCCGTTCTTCTATGGCCTCGACAACACGCTGAAGAAAGTTCTCGCGCCCTCGAGCGACACAAAAAAGCTGCCGACCGGATCGAACGGTCTTGCCGTCGGTCCGCGTCGTTCGGCCGATGGCGCTACGCGGCTGCTCGTCAATTCGCATCAACCTTATGCGGGACCGGTGTCGTGGTACGAAGCGGTTCTGCAAAGCGACGAAGGCTGGCATGTCGCTGGTGGGTTCTTTCCGGGCTCTCCGTTCATGCTGCACGGACATAACGAACATCTTGGCTGGGCGAACACCGTCAATTCCCCCGATCTCGCCGATGTCTATCGCCTCACCATCAATCCCGCCAATGACAAGCAGTACCTGCTCGACGGCAAATGGCGCGATTTCGAAAGGTACAATGCAGCCATTCGCGTGAAGCTGTTTGGGCCTCTTATTTGGACCGTGCATCGCGACGTTTTTTTCAGCGCGCACGGGCCGGTACTGAAAACCGATCACGGCACGTTCGCGATCCGCTATGCCGGCATGGGCGAGTATCGCCAAGCCGAGCAATATTATCGCATCGATAAGGCGCGCAATCAGAGCGAGTGGCCGGCGGCGATGAAGCTGCAAGCGCTGCCATCGATCAACTACGTCTATGCCGACGAAAAGGGGAATATCGGCTATGTCTACAACGGCCAATTCCCGATGCGAAAGCCGGGTGTCGACTGGAGGGACATC
>DASZML010000090.1:0-3198 GCA_035551875.1 Rhizomicrobium sp. | reverse complement strand
GATAGCGCCCGCGACAGGATCATCGAAGCTGCGAAAAAGCGTTTTTCGCATTTCGGGTACGGCAAGACCACGATGGCGGAGATTGCCACCGATTGCAGCATGTCACCCGGCAACCTGTACCGCTTCTTCCCCGGCAAGCTCGACATCGCCGAAGCCATTGCAAGCATGGATTATGAAAACCATCTGACCCATGCGCGCAAGATCGCCATGGCGCCGGGCAAGACCGCGCCGGAACGGCTGCACGACCTTCTCATGGCGGAACTTCGCCGCACCTATCAGAAGCTTGAGAAAGATCCGCGCGCGCTGGAAATGGCGACGCAGATCGGCCATGAGCGCCCGCAATTCGTGAACTGGATGCTCCAGAACGAGCGCAAGATTCTCGTCGAGCTGATGGAAGATGCCGAAAAGCGCGGCGAGATGCTGCCGCCCGGCGACCGCGAAGAGATCGCCGAGATGATCCAGTCGGCGACGATGAAATTCCGCTATCCGCAACTCTGGTCGAAGCTGACGCTGCCCAAGCTGGAACGCGAGCTCGACGGCGTGCTGAACCTGATGTTCGAAGGACTTTGCCCGCAACGCGCCGCGGAGCGTGAACAGGAACGCCGCAAGATCGCAGCGCACGCTGCGGCTTAAATCCGATCTTTCTTCCGCCGCAAATCCCTCGTAGCACACCGGCCATGCGCCGGTTCCTGCTCGCCTTGTCGGTCGTCACGCTCGCTTTTGCGCCAGCGCATGCTGCCGATTTCAATGCGGCCGATAAGGCTGATCTCCAGCGCATCAGCGATTATCTGAACTCCATTCACACGATGCGTGGTGGCTTCTTGCAGGTTGGACCGGACGGCCGCGAAAGCACGGGCAAGTTCTACATTCTGAAGCCGGGCAAGATGCGCTTCGACTACGATCCGCCGACGCCGACACTGGTGATCGCCAATGGCCTCTCCGTCGTCGTCTTCAATACGAGATTGAAGACCTCGAACAGCTATCCAGAATCGGCCTCGCCGCTCAATTTGCTTTTGTCGGATAACATTCATCTGGCGCGCAGCAGCAGTATCGAACGCATCGAGCATCAGGCCGGGGAACTGATCGTGAATGCCCGCTCCAGCGATCAGCGCACCTCGAGCAAGGTCAGCATCGTCTTCACCGATCCCAATCTCGAATTGCGGCAATGGACGATTATCGACGCGCAAGGCCTGGCCACGACCGTGAGCCTGCGCGATGTGCAAACCGGCATCGATCTGCCCGAATCTGCGTTTAAAACCACGCAATAGCCGAGCTACGACAAAGCCGCATGGCCGCTGCGCGCGGCTGCGCTTGTTGACTGTGAGCCGGACAGGCAGAATTTCGTCATGAGCAAACGCTTACCCGTCATCGGCATTCCCTGCGACCATCGCATGGTCGGCGCTCACGCGTTTCACATGGTGGGTGAGAAATACATAAATGCTGTGCGCGATGGTGCGGGTGCGTTGCCGTTTCTGATTCCGGTACTGCCGCAGACAATTCCCGCACGCGATATTCTGGAGAGTGTCGACGGCGTCTTCTTCACCGGCTCGCCGTCGAATGTCGCGCCAAAGAATTACAGCGGTCCCGCGCCGCGCGAAGGTGTTCTGCAGGACGAATACCGCGATGCCACGACATTGCCGTTGCTGAAAGCGGCTATCGCGAACGGAACCCCGGTCATGTGCGTGTGCCGCGGGTTTCAGGAATTGAATGTCGCCCTCGGCGGAACGCTCTATCAGCATGTGCAGGAAGTCCCAGGCCGCATAGATCATCGCGAGAACAAGGATGCGCCTCTCGATGTTCAATATGGGCCAGCGCATGACGTGACCGTGCAAGGCGGTCTGCTTGCCAAGATCGTTTCCGAAAAGACGTTCAAAGTGAATTCGCTGCACAGCCAGGGTATCGATCGGATCGCAACCGGCCTGCATGCCGACGCGATTGCGCCCGATGGACAGATCGAAGCCGTTTCCATGCCAGGCGCCAAGGGCTTTCTATTCGCCGTCCAATGGCATCCAGAATGGAAATGGCGCGACAATCCACAAAGCCGCGCGATCTTCTCAGCCTTCGGTGACGCGGTGCGCAAGCACGCGAAGGCGCTCGAATCTGCCTAGCAGAATCAGACCATTACCGGCCTGAAATCTTGTCTGCCTTTTCTTTGTCACCATTTCCCCGGCATATACGGTCCATGAAATTCGCGCGCCTGCTTTGCGTGACGGCCCTTGCCGGATCGTTGTCCGCCTGCGGGTTCGACGCGCCGCCGCCAGTGCGCACGCCAGCCCCAAAAGCGCCCGAAGCGCCGATCTCGACAATATCGGCAACGCTCACCGTTCCGGTCAGCGACCTCGTGACGATGTTGAACGCCAAGACATCGCAGAAGATCGCGGAAGTCGATCAGCAGAAGATGAGCTGCTTCATAGGCAAGTGCATGCTCGATATGAAAGCGCAGCGTACCGGCAACATTACCGCACAGGCGCAGAACGGCGGACTGGCCATCACGGTGCCGTTCGCGATTCAGGCGCACATGAAGATGAAGGGCTTCTTCAAGACGGGCGGCGATGCGCAAGCGCAAGGCGAAGCACATGCGTTCACGCGCCTATCGCTCGCGCCCGATTGGCATGTGCAGACGCAAACGCAAGGCGACGTACAGCTGTCCGATTCACAGATCCGTCTCGGCCCGTTGAACATGAAGGTCACCGATCTGTGGAATCACAACGATCAGCGTCTGTCCGACGTCATCTTCAAACAGATGGACAAGCGGCTTGGCCCCTCGATCAAACTAAGATCGCAAGCGCAGAAATTGTGGGCGCGCGTTCAGCAACCCATCCGTGTCGGCAAGAAGCCGCTTGCATGGTTGCTGTTAACGCCGCTGGATTTGCGTATTGCACCGCTGCAAACGCGCTCAGATGCGCTGATCTTCTCGTTGGCGACGAATGTTCGTGCGCGGGTGATCGTCGCCGATCAACCGCCGGTGCCGGAACATCTGGCACCACTACCGCGGCCAAAAGCGATGGGCGCCCCGTCCAACACGTTCGAGTTCACCATCCCCGTGACGTTGCCCTATCAGCGGGCAGCGGAGCTTGCGCTCGCCCAAATCAAAAAGAAGCCACCGCATGTCGGCAGCGCGAAAATCAAATTCGACAAGCTTGAGATTCTGCCGTCAGGACAGGACGTCGTCGTGCAAGTGCATTTCTGCGTGGCGCA
>DASZML010000089.1:0-3932 GCA_035551875.1 Rhizomicrobium sp. | reverse complement strand
TGGTCGCGTTCTTCGCGAAATCGAGCGCGATGAATTCGAACGGCACGCCCAACTCGATCAGCATCCAGTGCACGCACAGGCTTGCGGTGCCGGGCGATCCGTAGAGCGTGGTGGTCATTTTGCCTTCGATTGCTTCTTGGTTTTCGTCTTGACCGCGAACGCGATCATCTTTTCGAGAACTTTCGCGTCCACGTCGGCAAGCTTCTTGATGTAGAGGCAGCCCTTGCCGGTCGTGTATTTGCCGAGCTTCGGCAGCATCGCTTCCGCCGTGCGCGCGACGCCATAGAGGACGAGCGCCGGCTTGCGCGGCGAGAAGCCGACCAGCGGCATGTCGCCTTCGCGGCCGCTTTCATAGACGTAGTGAACCGTGCCGAAGCCAATGATGCTCGGTCCCCACATCTTCGGCTTCTCGCCGGTGGCAGCCTGCATCATCTTTGCCAGCGCTTTTGCGTCCGCGCGCTTGGCCTCGTCGGGCAGCGCGGTGATGTAGCCCGAGACGCTGGCCTTGGTCTCTTTTGTCTTGTTTTCCGTCTTACTCATTTCAGACTCTCATAGATCGCGCGCGCAGCTTCGCCCGGATCAGTGGCGCCAGTGATCGGGCGTCCGATGACGAGAATATCGGCGCCGGCATCGGCCGCTTCGCGCGGCGTCATCACGCGACGCTGGTCGGCGAGATCGGCACCGGCCGGACGGATGCCCGGCACGACCAGCATAAAGTCGCCGCCGCATTCTTTGCGGATCGCCGCGATCTCGTGCGCGGAGCAGACCACACCGTCGAGACCGGATTTCTGCGCGAGACTTGCGAGCCGCACGACCTGATCCGCGGCTGTACCGCGATAGCCGACAGCGGCAACATCGTTCTCATCGAGACTGGTGAGCAACGTCACCGCGATGATCTTCATATCCGGATTGATCGAGGCGGCGGCGTCTTTCGCGGCGCGCATCATCGCCTCGCCCCCCGATGCATGGATGTTGAAGATCGAAACACCGAGCTTCGCGATCTCGCGCGCGGCACCGGCCACCGTATTCGGGATGTCGTGGAATTTCACGTCAGCGAAGACCGGGCGGCCCAATGCCGTGATGGCACGGATGCCGTCGGGGCCTTGGGCGGCGATGAATTCCAGACCGACCTTCAGGCCGCCGGCATGCGGACCCGCGGCGCGCGCAATGGCCAAAGCCTTGTCCAAATCGGGAGTATCGAGTGCGACGAAGATCGGATTGGAGAATCGCGGCGTGCTCATCGAAGCCGCCTCTTAAGGCCAGCCGGGCACACAGACAAGCCTATTCGGAACCCGAGCCGTTCACATTCAGCCGCTCACGCAATTCCTTGCCCGTGCGGAAGAACGGTGCGCGTTTCTCGTCCACCGCCACCGGCTCGCCGGTGCGCGGATTGCGGCCCAGCCGCGAGGGCCGTGTCTTCACGGAAAATGCCCCAAACCCGCGCAATTCCACGCGATGCCCGGCCGCCAACGCGTCCGTGATCTTGTCGAGCACGGTCGAGACGATCCGCTCCACATCGCGGTGATATAAGTGCGGATAGCGCTCTGTCAGGCGCGCAACCAGTTCAGATTTGATCATTCCCCTGCCCCCGAAGGCGGAAGCCCGCTGCTGCAGTCCATCCCTAAACACGACTCCAGCAGAGTTAACCTGTCAGAGGCATCCGAGCCCGTCAACGGGAAGTCACTGAAACCGCAGCCTTTTCTCAGGCTGTGACGGAAATCACGCAGGGGCTGGCTAACCTCAGATTACCCGGATATCCGGCTTTTCAGGCAGTGGGGATAGCGGGCGTTGTTCCATCCTGATACCACGCAATTCCCGCCACCCAGCGAACCGGAAACCCTATGTCGCACGATCCCGCCCTCGACGCTCACGAACATACAGAACACGCGGAGCATGCCGCCCACGAGCATGACCCCTTCATCGCGCGCGTAACGATCACGATCGCACTTCTGGCGGTACTCGCTGCGGGTGCGGGAAGCATGGAAACCGTCGAAGGCGGTCTTGCGATCACGGCATCAAGCGAGGCCGTGCTGAAGCAGGACCAGGCGACGGATATGTGGAACGAGTATGAGGCCGACAGCCTGAAGAAACATATGTACGGCATCGCGGCCGATCAGGGCGGCCCGCATGAAGCCGAGTTCCGCAAGACCGCGAAAGAGCAGACCAAAAAACAGGACGAGATCAAGAAAAAGGCGACGGAGCATGAAGCCGAGCGCGACGAACTCGTCAGCGAAAGCGCGCGGCACGAGCGCCGCCATCACTGGCTGACCGGCGCCGCCACGATGGTCGAAATCGGCATTGCACTTTCGACCGTGGCGATCATCACGAAGCGCAAGCCGCTTTGGATTGGTGCGGTTTGCCTGGGCCTGGTCGGCGTTGTTCTCGGCGCGATGGCGTTCGCCTAGCTCGCGCCAAGCAACCCGGTGAAGAACCGCGCCGCTCTCCCTTTGTGGACTTCGGTGGCGACGGTTTTCAGAAGCGCGTCGATGTTCGTATCCGGTTCAAAGGGATGAAGCGGCGCATCCGCGTCCGCGCGCACCGGATCGATGAAGCGGTTCACAGTGTGGGTCAACGCCGCGCGGTAGGTGCGATAGGCGTCACCGTTCGGCGGCGGATCATTGGGATCGACCCCGGCAGCGCCGGTGAGAAATTCCTCGGGTGAGCAATGGCGCACCAGTTCCTTCAATCCGCTGAACCGATAGGAATCCGGCGCCGCGATCACGAACAGCACCGGCGTTCCAAGCGCCAGACAGGGCAGCGCGCAATGCAGCTTGCTTGTGACCACGCATTTGGCGTGCGCGTAAAGACTGAGCAGTTGTTCCGCGCGCGCCATGCGGTCGGCGAACGCCCTATGCGTCGTGTCTTCATGGGTCGTCTGCACCAGCGTACCGCGCACCATTCCCCGCAACCGTTTCAAGAGAGGTTTGCGAAGTCCGACGGCGCAGACATAGTCGCCTCGTTTCCGCTCGTTCCCGCGACCGATCGTCAACGTCATGCAGCCGGAAAAATAAGCATCGACGCCATGTTTTTTCAGAAGCTCCATGGTCCACAGGTCGCGTGCCCCAATCGGGGCATGTGCTTTCAGAAATTCGAGATTGGCTCCTTTCAGGAGGACGTCTGTTGGCTTGAGCCGGCTGGTGTTGAGTGACGGCATCTCGCCGGTAATGTGCATGGACACTGGCAACAGGTCGAGTTGTGGCGACGGCGGCCAGTTTTGCGGCGCGTGCGTGTGCCAGCCGTTGAACACGATCTTGTAAGGGGCATCAACAGCTCCGTCCGGCAGTACGTTCGGCTGGTCGCGATCCACGAGCAGATCGATCGAAGGCAGAAACTGTCGCGCCGCGATGCTTTGGACTTCATCGCCCAGATTCGTGGTATGATAGCAAAGCAACGCGTATTTCATGATATTCGCAGAACCATTGCGGACTGGTCGGAGAAACGAAGATGAATGACATCCCCGACATTGCCAAGTGCGTTATCGCGCCGACGCGCATCTATTTGCCCAAAGCAAAGCTGCGCAGCCCGGCTTACACCGCAATACACCGCACGCCGTGCTCATCAGGCAAAAATAAATCCCGGCCAGGAAAATCCCGGACCGGGATTTTGAAAGGTCCGTCGTGCTGCCTAGGGAAGCACGTACCGCACCGTCACGCCGACGAGGTCCTCGTCCTTGTTGCGGGTCGAAGTGTTGCTCGATGTCAACGCGAATACATCGCGGGAGTTCTGGTAGAAATTGTGCTGGTATTCGAGCGATCCGACGACGGTGTTCGGCACAAACTGATAGTTGAGGGCTGCGTTCACGTCCGTCACGTCGCCGCCCGTTGTGATGTGCTCCAAACCGTTCGTCTGATTAAACACCGCGCCGTTGTTCGTGAACGTGTGGCCAACGCCCGCGTTGAACGAGAACTGATCGGTGATACGCGTCTGCGAGT
>DASZML010000088.1:0-3462 GCA_035551875.1 Rhizomicrobium sp. | reverse complement strand
CGCGGGTTGGAATTGCATGTGGTTCCGGTGCGCCGTCCTTTGGGCCGCCGAAGCCCCCATCGCCGCGCGCGAAAGTCGACCCCACCAATGTATAAAGCTTCTCGCCGCTCGTCTTGTCGCGAGCCACGCTTTCGGTCACTAGTACCGCGCCCTTGTCCTTGCCCTTGTCGAACACACCCAGCACACGTTGGTCGATCAGCACCTCGCCGGACGTCGGCAACGTCTTGTGCACCGTCAAACGGCGCTCGCCATCCACCACCATCAAGTAGTTGATGCCGGAACGGCCCATGATGTTGCCCGCGCCCCAGCCGATCACCGCTGCCATCGTCGGCACGGTCTTCAGATTGTTCTCATAGACGAACGGCAGCTCGTCCGTGTTCATCGGATCGCGCATGAAACCGATGCCGAGCGCATACAGCATCGTGTCGCGCTCGTTATAGCTGGCGGCGTTGTCCTTCGATGTCGCCTGCATGAGATCGTCATAATTGATGGGCATGTCGCGCTTTCCTGGTTCGGGCGGCGGGAGTGAACCGCCATTTGGGCCGCGCCGCAATATGATCGCCTCGCCTTCCGCAACGTCTTACGCCGTGCTTTGTTTCGGACGGGAGGGCCATAACACCATGAGCGATCCATCGCCTTTCACGATGCTGTCACGCCAGTCGTGGCGGCTTCCCATCTTCGCGCTGGCGGCGATCCTTGCGCTTTTCGCCATCGCATTCGGTTTCTATTTCTATCGCGCAAAAACACCCGATCCGCTGCTGCAGGCAGTGATCGACGCCATCCACCACGACGCGACGGCACAAACAGCTCTCGGCCAAGATATCGTCATGACCGGTCTTCCAACCATGCAGTACTGCCATGATGCTTTCGGCAAGATCGCGCGCATTACGCTTTCCGTGACCGGCAATCGCGGCAAAGGCGATGCGCGCGCTGCCGTCTTCGTCGCAAAAGGCCAGACAGCGCCCGATATCAAGTCTATCGCTTTGACAGCGCCGGACGGCAGCAATTCGGATATCGTGGGAAGTGCGGCGGATGAGAGCTGGCTAGAAGAGCCGCATCGCAGCGACGACACGTGCCGGCATGTGGGGAGCGAATGAGCGAGCAAGCACAACCGAAAAGCCGCTGGGGTTCGGGATTTCTTTGGGGTTGTTTGACACCGCTCCTTATCGTCGGCGCCATCGTTCTCTGCGCCGTGGCGTATGCCGTCTACTATTTCGGCTTTGGCTACAAGAACGATTCGACCCTGCAGACGGTTCTCAGCACCTTGCAACAGAATGCGACGGCGCGATCGGTTCTCGGCGACAATATCGAGATCACGGGATTTCCGAACTATAGCTTCAACTACAACACCAACGCGCGCGTTCACACGGCGAGGTATAATTTCGGCGTTCATGGCAGCAAAGGCGACGGCACGATCGCGGCAGCCTGCAACATTGTGGGCAGCCATGTGGACATCAAGAATCTCATCCTTACCGCCCCGAACGGCCGAGTCTACTATCTAATCGGCACCACGGGCGCGCCAAACACCAATGCGGTGTGGTTGCTGCGTCCGCGATTGCCTCTGCACATTCCATCTATAGCAACATAGAAAGAACGCTCATGGCCTATCGCTGCTTCAACGTTACGATCGCGGATCACATCGCGCACATCCAGCTCAAGCGTCCCGAAGAGCTCAACACGATGGTTCCGGAATTCTGGCGCGAATTGCCGGAGATCGTGAAAGACATCGACACAAATGCGAAAGCGCGCGTGATCGTTATCTCATCGACCGGCAAGCATTTCTCCGGGGGAATGGATCTGTCGGTGTTCACGGCGGGGCAGACAGCGGGAACAGCGGCCACTACTTCGAAAGACGAGCGCGGCCGCACGCGCGCCAATCTGCGTCTCACCGTTCTGGAAATTCAGGAAACGTTCAACTGTATCGAACGCGCGCTCATGCCGGTGCTGATGGCAATCCAAGGCGGTTGTGTCGGCGGCGCAGTGGATTTCGCAAGCGCCTGCGATTGCCGTTATGCGACCGCGGACGCGTTCTTCGTCATCCAGGAAATCAACATCGGCATGACGGCCGATGTCGGCACCTTCCCGCGCCTGTGCAAGCTCATGCCCGAAGGCATGGTGAAAGAGCTCGCCTATTCCGGCCGCCGCATGCCGGCGAAGAAGGCGCTCGCCTTCGGCCTCGTGAACGAAGTGTTCGCGACGCAAGACGAGATGCTCAAGGAAGTCATGGCAATCGCAAAAGAAATCGCGGAGAAATCGCCGCTCGCCGTGCATGGCTCCAAGGTGATGATCAATTATTCGCGCGATCACTCCACCGCCGACGGGCTCGACTACATCGCGACATGGCAGGCCGGCATGTACAATCCTGAAACCGACATGCGCGAAAGCTTCGTTTCCAAATCTGAAAAGCGAGCGCCGCATTTTGGCGATCTTCTGCCAGTGCGCAAAAGTCTGGGCGCGATCTAGCGCCGGCGTATCACATTGAAGTGCATCGCGCGGCGGACGCGGAACCCGAGCTTCTCGTAGAGATGCTTGGCGGAGGCGTTCTCCGTCTTCACGTGCAGGAACGGCGTTCTGGCTTCCGCGATGATCTCGCGCGCGAGGAGCGTCATCAAACGACCGGCATAGCCCTTGCCCTGATGATCGGGATGCGTGCAAACGGCGCTGATCTCGCGAAAGCGATCCAGCGACATGCGCTGTCCGGCCATCGCGATTAACACGCCATCGGGCGAGCGAAGGCCGATATATTTGCCCATACCAATCGTGCCGTGTTCGAACGGTCCCGGCTGCGTGAGCTTCGTCAACGCGATCATTTCGGGCACATCGCGTTCGGTCAGCAATAGCGGCGTGATGTCGGATGCGGACTTGAAATCCTCGCACACCATCTGATCGATCATGCGACTGACAATGACTTCCCAGTTATCGGGAATATCGATTTTCGCGCCGGTTACAAGACCGATGATCTCATCCGGCTTCGTGAGCGCTCGCATGTCGTCGAACGCGGCGGGCGTGAATGTGCGCAGTCCCGACAATGGCGAAATATCGTTTGGATAGCGCGCGGCCGTGCCATGCAGGCGCGCGATGCTCTTATGGCCGCTATTCAGCGACGACCACACAGGATTGTCGAGCGCGGTAAGATCGGAGGGTAAGCGAGTCATGAGCGACGCGACTTTGTCATGCGTTCGCTTCTAGGGGAATTGCGCGAATTGCAAACCTGATAGCTGCTATTCCGCAGCGACTTCGCGATGCGGCAACGCGACTGCCGGGCCTTCAGACCACACATCGGTGAGCGGGACGCCATGCTTCTCGATCATCATTTGGGCGTGCTCGTAGCCTTCGAGTATCGCCTTATCGAACTTCTTCCAGTCGCGCAGACCGATGTCCGGCAGCGGCGGTTCGAACATATAGTTGGCCTGATCGCGCACAAGACGGCGCTGCGCTTCGGAGCCCACCGTGCCAGAGCGC
>DASZML010000087.1:0-3908 GCA_035551875.1 Rhizomicrobium sp. | reverse complement strand
TGCCCAAGACCGGGAACAAACGCGCTTATATCGTCACTGGCCCCACGTCGGGCATCGGCCGCGAGACGGCGCTTGTGCTGGCCAAGCATGGCACGATCGTGCTGGTCGGCCGCGACCGCGCCAAACTCGCGGAGATGCGGAAGTCCATCGAACGCCGGCGCGGGTCTGCGGTCTGCGTCGTATGCGATTTATCGGACATCGCAAGCGTAAAGCACGCGGCGGCCGAAATCGCAGCGCTCAATCTTCCGATAGCCGGCATGCTCAACAATGCCGGTATGCGCGAGGGCGTGCCCACGAAGAACGCGCAAGGCTGGGATATGAGCTACGCCACAAATCATATCGGCCCGTTCGTATTTACCGAAGCGCTCATCCCGCATCTGGCCGATGGCACGAACATCCTGTTCGTCGTATCGGCGGTGGAAGACCCCGAACGGCCGATGGCCAAACGCGCGGGCTTTCTGGGCGGGCGCTACATCTCGGCGGAAGCGAGCGCGCGCGGCGAATGGAAACAGCCAAACTCGAAAGTGCCAGGCTTCGACTCTTACGCCACGACCAAGCAATGCATTCTCGCCACGGCGCTAGAATTCGCGCGCGAAAACCCACGGCTGCACATCAATGCCGTCGAGCCGGGGCTGACGCCGGGCACAGGCCTCAGCCGTGGCGCGCCGCGCGGTTTGCGCCATTACATCCTGCCGCTGATGGTGCCTTTCATAAAAGCGATGAGCACGCCCAAACGCGCGGCGCGCGTACTCTCGAAAATCCTGCTCGATAAGTCCAATAAAACGGGCGTCTATTACGATCAGGATGGCGCGCCGATGTCCGGCTCCATGCAGATCCGCGATCCGGCATTCACCGCGCGCGTCGTCGCCGAAACGCGGGTGCTGCTCGCAACGGTTGGTGCGTGACGGCCGCAAACAGTACCGCCATTGCTAACATTTGATGCGGTCCATCCTTTGCATTCGGCAAACGCGCTGACCATAGGGAACCGATGCCGACCCTCGCAGTTTTCGGACAGAACAACGAGGATCGCCATGCCCAGCAAGAAAAAAACCGATGCGATGGATGCCGTCGCCCTGTTGAAAGCCGACCACCGCAAAGTTGAAGACCTTTTCAAGAAATTCTCGAAGGCCAAGGACAGCCAGACCAAGCAAGCCCTGGCCAAGCAGATCTGCACCGAGCTCACGATTCACACCGTCATCGAAGAAGAAATTTTCTATCCTGCGTGCAAAGGCGAAGTCGAAGACGATCTGCGGCTCGAATCTTACGTCGAGCACGATGGCGCGAAAGTTCTCGTCGCCGAAATCGCGCAAGGCTCGCCGGACGACGAGTTCTACGACGCGAAAGTCACCGCGCTTTGCGAGCAGATCCATCATCACGTGAAGGAAGAGGAAAAGCCGGCCGAAGGCCTGTTCGCGCAGGCGCGCAAGGCCGGCCTCGATATGGACGAACTCGGCGAACGCTTGCGCACGCGCAAGGAAGAACTGATGGCCCAGATCGAAAAGAACGGTTTGCCGCCGCCGGAAACGCGCAGCTTCACCGGCCACAAAATGCGGCAAGGTGCGCCTGTGGAGGCGGAGCAGGCGAAGGAAGCGGCGTAACACGATGCATGGGCGGTGTTAAAACCGCCCATGCCGATCGCCGATTCTTAAGACCTAGTGGCCGTCGTCGTGATGGCGATCGCCATCGTGATGGTCGCCATCACGATCACCGTCGCGGTGATCGTCGCCATCGTGATGCTCACCGTCGTAATGATCGCCGTGCCATTCGCTGCGGTCGTGCCAATGGCCATCTTCGGCGCGCCAGCCATCATGATAGCTGCCGTCGTGATCCTGCCAGCGCTGCCAGTCGTGCCAGCGATGGCCGTCATCATAGAAGCCGCGATCGCTGTCATCGCCGATGCGCGTACCGGTCACGAAGCCGTCACGGAATCCTTCGCGATAGGATGAGCGGCAACCCTCGTGGCATCCGCCGCGATAGACGTGGCAACCGTCACCGCACCCATCGTAGCGGGGGCGATACAAGTTGCTTTCATAGTGGCAGTCGTAACGGCCTTCGTTGCACGAATAGACTTCGCCGCCACCGTAATAGCCGGCGTTGTAATAACCGCCGCCGCAATAATCACAGGCCGACGCGACCGAACCGACAAACAGAAAACCGAGCGCCGCCATTGCGGCCATTGCCTTCGCAAACATCGAGATCTCCCCCTGCACGAACCAACATAGGATAATCCCAATTAACCACTGCGGCGGCGGGAAGTTCCCGCTTTTCCACAGGGTTGCGAGAACACGTGACACGGCAAGCGCTTAGGCGGCTGGGGACCGGATGTGCTCCGGGCGAACGCCGACGCCTACGGCATAAGCCGGCAAGCGGCGCAGCATTGGAACGCCGTCCAGCAGCCGCAGAAACAGGGGCGGCTTCAGTTCGCCTTTCTTCGCAAGCGCGGGCGCAACGACGTAGTTCTGTATCGCCACTTGCGCCGCCTGCGTTACGCGTGTGGGAAACATGCGGCGGTGTTGAACCAGGTTCAGCTCTTCGAGCGTCGGCGTTCCGCGTTGCAGCGGCTTCCACAGAAGATTGACGGTCGCGATCGCATCCTGCACTGCCAGATTGATGCCGACACCGCCAACCGGCGACATCGCATGCGCCGCGTCGCCGATGCAAAGCAGTCCCGGCTTCGCCCATTGCGTCAGACGATCCACGGTGACGGTGAGCAGGCTCACATCGTCGAAACTCTTAAGCGTATCCACACGATCCGCCGCAAAGCCCGCGACGGCTCTTAGTTCCGTTCGAAATTTCTCGATGCCGTCGCTCTGGATTTTTGCGAACTCGCCTTTGGGCACGACGTACGCGCACTGCCAGTAATCGCCGCGATACAGCATGATGAAGAACCCGCCGGCCACGAACCGCGCGACAGGTTCGTTCGGATCGCTGTCGGTGTGCGGCAGGCGCATCCAGATCACGTCGATCGGCGCGCCGAATTCTTTCGGTTGGAATCCGGCCAGATCGCGAATGACCGAGTGCCGTCCATCCGCACCGATGACGAGGTCGGCCTCGATATCCTTGGCGCCATCTTGCGTCTGCGCATGCACGCCGGTGACACGCGCCGCATCGCCCAGCAACGCGCTCGCTTTGGCTTCCATCAGCAAACGAAAATGCGGAAACGCTTTCGCTTTTCTCGCGAGGAAATTCAGAAAATCCCATTGCGGCATGAGGCAGATGAATTTCGCGCGTCCTGGCACATGCGTGAAATCGCCGGCGGTGAACATGCGGTCGCCGATCTCGACATGCAGCTGTTCGACCTCCTGATGCGGCAGCGCGAGGAACTCGTCGAGTAACCCCAGTTCGTCGATCGCCTGCAACGTCGAGGGATGCACCGTGTCGCCGCGAAAATCGCGCAGGAAATCCTTGTGCTTCTCGAGCACGGTGACGTCGATACCGGCGCGCGCGAGCAGGAACCCGCACATCATTCCGGCCGGTCCACCGCCTGCGATGACAACGCTCAAAATCAAGCTCTCCGCGGTGAGTGTTGGTAAACCTTACAATTTAGAGATGTGGAACTTTGGTTTAGGGCGGAATACCGCGTGTTTCACTATGGCACAGATGTTGCTGACTGGTCATGTGAGCGTCTGCCCATCGATCAAGGATTTTATAGTGATGAAAACCAATCGTCTTTTTGCACTGGCCCTTGTTGCTGGAACTCTGGCCGCTGCTCCCGCGATGGCGAGCACGATCGTCGTCACCGCCGCCAGTCCGGATGGCTGGACGTTTTCCAACACGGATGGTCCCGTC
Organism: Rhizomicrobium sp.; assembly: GCA_035551875.1. Lineage (GTDB taxonomy): Bacteria > Pseudomonadota > Alphaproteobacteria > Micropepsales > Micropepsaceae > Rhizomicrobium. The sequence goes on along the minus strand of DASZML010000087.1, from coordinate 119 downwards.
GGCACGAACGCATCCGGCGACTACGAGGTTGGTCCGGGCTCACCCCCCGCAGGGACGGGCAGCGCGCAGCTCATCGTTGGCGACACCGGGTCTAGCGAAATTCTGGAAAATATTATTGG
>DASZML010000086.1:0-4793 GCA_035551875.1 Rhizomicrobium sp. | reverse complement strand
CGCGCGCATTCGTCCTTTTGGTCAGAAACTACCTGCTTAAGGCGATGGATTTTTTGCATTGCAGCGTCAGCCTAGCCTTCAAACTGTAACAGTGCCGGCCTCGACGGCCACAATCAGCAGTTGAGTGCTCCGCAAATATCTAAACAATTCCAAAGCTTAAGCGCGATAGGACGTGCGTTGACTTGGGGGCTTCGCTGACTATAGTGCGCGCCTTCGCGGGAACACCCGCATCACATTTCAGACGAGCCGACACCGAATGAGCAAGCGCGCATCCGCCAAATACAAGATCGACCGCCGCATGGGCGAAAGCATCTGGGGCCGTCCAAAGTCCCCGGTGAACAAGCGCTCCTATGGTCCGGGTCAGCATGGCCAGCGCCGCGCCAAGAAGCTCTCCGACTACGGCACGCAGCTTCAGGCCAAGCAGAAGCTCAAGGGTGTTTATGGCAACATCACCGAGCGCCAGTTCCGCAAATATTATCAGGAAGCCTCGCGCCGCCCGGGCGACACCGGCGAGAACATGATCGGCCTGCTCGAGCGCCGTCTCGACGCGATCGTCTATCGCGCCAAGTTCGTTCCGACACCGTTCGCTGCACGCCAGCTCGTTTCCCATGGCCATGTGAAGGTCAACGGCCGCCGCGTGACGGTGCCGTCCTATCAGGTGAAGGAAGGCGACACGCTGGAGCTTTCCGCGAAGGCGAAGGAAATGGCGCTGGTTCTCGAAGCGACGAAGAGCCCGGAACGCGATGTGGCCGAATACATCGAAACCAATCACGACCGCATGACAGCGAAGTTCGTTCGCACACCGAAGCTCGCGGACGTTCCGTACGCCGCGAAGATGCAGCCGCATCTCATCGTGGAATTCTATTCACGCTAAATCTTTCGGGGTTTGCGGATTTCGCAGGGCTGCGGAGCCAGACTCCGCAGCCCTTTTTCTTTGCGGCTGCGATGCCATCTGTATGATGCACCCGCGCGCCAGATAGGGATTCGAGAATGTTCACGGTTTTCGGCGACAACGGCTCTGGCGCATTCTCGGCGGAAGCCGCATTGGCGGAAGCCGGTGCGCCATACGAATTCCATCTCGTCTCGCTGGAAAAGAACGAGCAGAAGAAACCGGAATTTCTCGCGATCAATCCCAGCGGCAAGATACCGGCGGTGAAATTGCCGGAAGGTCAGATCCTGACCGAGTCGCTCGCGATCCTTCTGACCATCGCGGACTATTTCCCGAATGCGAAACTGTTGCCGCCGCAAGCGAGCGTCGATCGCGCGAAAGCGTATCGCTGGCTCGCGTTCATGGCGGGCGAAATCTATCCGATGGTCGAGATCTCCGATTATCCGGAACGCTTCGCACCAAAAGGCGCGGAAGGCGAAGCGCTGCGTCAGAAAGCGCGAGAGCGAATCCGCGAACGGCTTCTGATCGTGGAGCGCATGGTCACTGGACCGTGGTTCCTGCCCAGCGGGTTTTCTGTACTCGATATCTACGCCGCGATGTTCTCGCGCTGGCGCGGAAGCCTTGGCAAGGAATGGGCCGCAGCCGGACATATCCCCAAACTCGACGGGCTTTCCAAGGCGCTTTCGCAGAGACCGGCGCTGTCACAAATCTGGAAAAAGCATTTCTGGAACGACTGACGGAACGCGATCCGATATAGTGCGCGCGTGGGCTTCGGGGGATGCGCGCATGGTCAGCAGACGGGAAATCATTGGCGGCGCGGGCGCGATTTTGCTCGGCGCATTGGGCTATCGCGCATGGGATCGCGGTGCGTTTCAAAGCGGATCGGGCGAGGCTTACGCGCCGTGGGACGATTGGTTGCAAGGCGAAGGCATCGTGCGGCCGATCCATTCCGCCGTGCTCGCCGCCAGCCCACACGACACGCAGCCGTGGAAATTTATTGCGGCTGGCAACACCATCGAAGTCATGGCGGACCGCGCGCGCAATCTCGGCAGCTTCGATCCCTTCCGCCGCGAGATGCATCTGGGTATCGGTTGCGCGGTGGAGAATCTCAACATCGCAGGGCAAGCGTTCGGCTACACCTGCAATGTCTTTCCGGTGAACGGTAAGCTGGCTTTATCGCCATCCGAACAGACCGTGCCAGCGGTGCAATTCGGAATCGATATCGGAACCGCGGTGCATGACCGTTTGTTCGACATGATCCCGAAGCGACACACCAATCGGGGACCGTATTACGGCGACCGGACGCTCACGCCGCAACTGCTCGATGAATTTCATCGCACCGTCGATAGCCCGGATGTTCGCCTCGTTCTCATCAACGACCCCATTGCGCGCGGTGAGTTCGCGGCGCTGGAAGTGGCGGCCACGCAAGCGATCATCGCCGACAAGCAAATGTCCACGGACAGCTCGCAATGGTTCCGCACCAGCAAGGACGAAATCCGAATTCACCGCGATGGCGTAACGATGGACACGGCGGGATTGCCGCCGTTGATGGTGATAGGCGCCAAGATGCTGCCGGATCAAGGTGGGCCGACCGCCGACAAATACTGGCTCGACATGACGCGCGACACGCATGCCGGCACGGCTGCGCTGTTCGGCATGATCATGGTGCGCGACCGGCTCGACATGGCGAGCGCAATTGCAGCTGGCCGCGCGTGGCAACGGCTTCATCTCACCGCGACGTACTACGGTGTCGGCGCTCAGCCGATGAACCAGCCCGTCGAAATGGTGGATCGCAACGCGATGCTCGGCCGCGCCGACAGTTTCGCGCATGCGCTGCAGCACTTCGCGCACATGCCCGGCTGGGAGCCGACCTTCACGTTTCGGATGGGATATGCTGTGCGCGACGCGCTGCCGAGTCCACGCCGCGCATTGCGCGACGTGCTGATGAGCGCTTAGGCGTTCTCGAGAACGATGCCTTTTTCGGCGAGGAAGGGGCCTAGCTCGTCCGCTTCATACATCTCTTTGAGGATGTCGCAGCCGCCGACGAATTCGCCCTTCACATAGAGCTGCGGGATGGTCGGCCAGTTCGAGAATTCCTTGATGCCCTGGCGGATCTCCGGATCCTTCAGCACATCGACCGACTTAAACTTCACGCCGAGATTGGTGAGGATACCGACTGTCGCCGCGCTGAAGCCACATTGCGGGAACACCGGCGTGCCCTTCATGTAGAGCAGCACATCGTTCTCGGCGATGTCTTTGGCGATCTGATCGTGTGCGGTCATGGCAGAAACCTCGATTTTACTAGCTATGAATTAAGCGCGGCTGCCGGAATCGTCAAGAATAGAGCCGGTTCGCAAACCACCGAAAGCGCGGCGGACAATCAATCCTTCACCGCCGTTTGCAGCGAAAGGGCGTGAAGTTCACCGCCCATTTTACCCTTCAGCGCGGCGTACACCATTTGATGCTGCTGCACGCGCGTCTTTCCCTTGAAAGCCGACGTCGCGACCATCGCGGCCCAATGATCGTTGTCGTCGGCGAGTGCGGTGATCGACACGTCCGCATCCGGAAACGATTCCTTGATCAGCTTCTCGATGTCGTGCGCGGGCATCGCCATAGCTAAAACCTATCAGTTCGCGTGCGGCGCCGCCATGTAGGACGGGAACCAGCCTTCATGGGTTTTCTTGAGCGCGGCGATGGATAGTTCGCCTTCGCGTTCCACACGAACGACCTTTGCCGCGATCGTCTTGCCGATGATAGCATGGATGATTCCGGCCGCGCGCAATTCGCCTTCGATCTTGTCGGCTTCCTTTGCGGGCACGGCCAAAACATACCGCGCCTGATCTTCGCCGAAGAAGAACGGCACCGCATCGACCGTCGTGCCGGCGACACCAACATCAACGCCGATGTTTCCGGCCATAGCCATTTCGGTGAGCGCGACGAGCAATCCGCCGTCGGAGCAATCATGCACCGTATCGACGCGGCCATCGGAAATGACCTTGCGGACGAACTCCCCGTTCTTGCGTTCAGCCGCCAGATCGACAGGCGGCGCGGCGCCTTCTTCGCGGCCTTCGATCTCACGCAGATAGATCGATTGGCCGAGGTGGCCTTTGGTTTCGCCGATCAAGAGCACCGCATCGCCTTCGCGCTTCAGCGCGACCGTCGCCATGTGATGCACATTTTTCATCAAGCCGACGCCGCCAATCGCCGGTGTCGGCAAAATGCCTTCGCCATTGGTCTCGTTGTAGAGCGAGCAATTTCCGCCGATCACCGGGAAGTCGAGCGCGCGGCATGCTTCGCCGATGCCGTCGATCGCACCGACAATCTCGCCCATGATCTCCGGCTTCTGCGGATTGCCGAAATTCAGATTGTCCGTCACCGCAAGCGGCAATGCTCCAACCGCGGAGATGTTGCGATAGCTTTCCGCAACCGCTTGCTTGGCGCCTTCATACGGATCGGCCTTGCAATAGCGCGGCGTGACATCCGTCGAGATCGCGAGCGCCTTGTTCGTGCCATGCACGCGCACCACCGCCGCGTCGCCGCCGGGCTGCTGCGCCGTATCGGCCATCACCGTGTAATCGTATTGCTCCCAGATCCAGCGACGCGACGCCATATCCGGCGCGCCGATGATCTTGACCAGCGAATCCATCAGCTTCTTCGACTTCTCGAAGGTGGTGTGATCCGCTTTCGGCTCGCGCCTGGTGTAAGGCCGTTCCAGCACCGGCGCTTCATCCGACAACGCAGTGATTGGCATGTCGGCTTCGATCTTGCCTTTATGCTTCACGACAAGCCGCTTGGTATCCGTCGTGATGCCGATGACGGCGAAATCCAATTCCCATTTGCGGAAAATCTTTTCCGCTTCCGCTTCACGCCCCGGCTTCAACACCGCGAGCATGCGCTCCTGGCT
>DASZML010000085.1:0-3678 GCA_035551875.1 Rhizomicrobium sp. | reverse complement strand
AATGCCTTCTCCGCGACTATTTCAGCGCCTTCAGGGAATTTGCCACCGCCGTCGCGTCGGCTTTTGCCGTGGTCATATCGCTTGAGGCGATGCCGTCACGCGCTTTGGCGGCAGCGGCTTCCAGTGCGGTTTTGTTTGCCGCGCTCGTGCTGTCCGGAATGATGCCGTTGCCCGAATTGGCGCACGGATTCATCTGCTTGGCGTCAAAACCCGTTCCATTTGGGCCGACGATGCAGTTCAATGTGTGGTGAAGGTGCATGTGCACGTCATCGATGTTCGCACCGGCAGCGGCATAATCCGCGTGCTGCGTCGCGTTGACGATTTCGCCCTTCAGATCCGCAGCAGCGAATGCGCAAGTCGATATCAACGCCATCGCGCCAGCCAAAACAAATTTCTTTGTCATGTTGATCCCCAAATCGTTCGCACCGCGCGTAGCATGCGCGCACAGCCATGCGCATCACAAGACTGCGACAGATACCGTTTACGGCGTAAGTTGCACTAATACACCCGCGCCTTAGGCGGGATGTATTCGACTTCGTTGGTGAGCGTGTAGTTGTGGACGGGGCGGTAGTCGAGCTTGGCCCAGCCGGTCGCCGGATCGAGCCACGCCAGCGTGTGCTTCATCCAGTTCTGATCGTCGCGGTTCGGGAAGTCTTCGCGGGCATGTGCGCCGCGGCTTTCCTCGCGTGTCACGGCGCCTTCGATGGTCACGACGGCCTGCTGGATGAGGTTCTCGAACTCCAGCGTCTCCACCAGATCGGAATTCCAGATCAGCGAACGGTCGCTGACTTTCACGTCGCCGATGTTCCTGTAGATCGCGTCGATGCGCTTGACGCCATTCTTCAGTGTCTCACCGGTGCGGAACACGGCGGCATCGTCCTGCATCGCTTTCTGCATGGCGAGGCGCATCTGTGACGTCGGCGTGTTGCCGTTGGCGTTGCGGTACCTGTCGAGACGGGCGAGAGCCTTGTCGGCGGAGTCTTTAGCCATCTCCGGATGGCTTTCGCCCGGCGTGATGGACTTCGCCGCTTGCACGCCGGCCGCTTTGCCGAATACGACAAGATCGATCAACGAGTTGGAGCCTAGCCGGTTCGCGCCGTGCACGGAGACGCATGCCGCTTCGCCGACAGCCATCAGGCCCGGGACGACCGTATCTGGATTGCCGTTCTTCAGCGTTACCGCTTCGCCGGTGTAGAGCGTCGGGATTCCACCCATATTGTAATGAACCGTCGGCAGGACCGGGATCGGTTCTTTCGTGACGTCCACACCAGCAAAGATGCGCGCGCTTTCAGAGATGCCGGGCAGGCGTTCGTGAATGATCTTCGGATCCAAATGCGACAGATGCAGATGGATGTGGTCCTTGTTCGGACCCACGCCGCGTCCTTCGCGGATCTCGATGGTCATCGCGCGGGAAACCACGTCGCGCGAGGCAAGATCTTTGGCGCTTGGCGCATAACGCTCCATGAAGCGTTCGCCTTCGGAATTGGTGAGATAACCGCCTTCGCCGCGCACGCCCTCGGTGATCAGCACGCCCGCGCCGAAAATGCCGGTGGGATGGAACTGCACGAACTCCATGTCCTGCAATGGCAAGCCAGCGCGCAGCACCATCGCGTTGCCGTCGCCGGTCTGTGTATGCGCACCTGTGCAGGAGAGATAGGTGCGACCGTAACCGCCCGTCGCGAGAATGACTTTGTGCGCGCGGAAACGATGGATCGTGCCGTCATCGAGGTTCCACGCCATCACGCCACGAATGGCGCCGTCCTCCTCGATGAGATCGAGCGCGAAATATTCGATGAAGAAATTCACTTCGTGCTTCACGCATTGGCCGTAGAGCGTGTGCAGCATCGCGTGGCCGGTTCGGTCGGCAGCAGCGCAGGTGCGCTGCGCGATTCCCTTGCCGTAATTCGACGTCATGCCGCCGAAGGCGCGCTGGTAAATCTTGCCGTCGTCGGTGCGCGAGAAGGGTAATCCGAAATGTTCCAGCTCGTAGACTGCTTCGGGTGCGCTCTTGCAGAGATATTCGATCGCGTCCTGATCGCCGAGCCAGTCCGAACCTTTCACGGTGTCGTACATGTGCCAGCGCCAATCGTCCTCGCCCATATTGCCGAGCGCGGCCGCGACACCGCCTTGCGCGGCGACGGTGTGGCTACGTGTGGGAAACACTTTGGTGATGCAAGCAGTCTTGAGGCCTTGCGCGGCGCATTCGAGTGTAGCGCGCAAACCCGCGCCGCCGGCGCCGACGACGACGACATCGAAAGTATGATCGGTGATGGGATAAGCAGTCATTGTATCTCGTTTCTACGAAACAATACGCAGCAAGGCGATCAGGCAGAACACGCCGACGACCCAGGTGAAGGCGCGGTTCAAGAGCAGGCAAACGAGCTTCATGCCCTGGCCGTGAACATAATCGTCGATTACGCTTTGCAAGCCGATCTGGAAATGGATCAGGGAAATGACGATAAACATGCCCATCAGGCCTGCGTTCCACGGATGCTGGAAGAATGTCAGCACCTGAACTTCCGGCGCACCAACCAAGCCAAGCGCTGCGATGCCGAACCACATCGAAAGTGGAATGAGCGCGGCCGCCGTGACGCGTTGGCGCCAGAAATGCTGCGTACCGGAATGCGCCGAGCCGAAGCCTTGAACGCGGTGCAGCGGCGTTTCGAGACTCATGTCGCCGCTCCGTGCGCAAAGAAGGCGTAAGCAAATGCACCGACAGCCATCAGCAATGACAGCGCGATGATGATGACGCTCCAGGTATTCGCCGATCGCGGATCGAAGCCGTATCCGACGTCCCATACGAGATGGCGGATCCCGTTCAGCAAATGGTAGGCGAGCGCCCAGGTAAATCCGAAGAGCACGATCTTACCGAGCGGATTGGCAGCGGCGGCCATAAACGGCTCATAAGCATCAGGCCCGCTTGCGGTGGCGATCAGCCACCAACAAATCAGAACAATTCCCAAACCAAGGCCGACGCCCGTGATGCGGTGGGTGATCGACGTCGCCATGGTGGGCGACCAGCGGTAAATCGACGTGAAGGGAGATAGCGGCCGCGCGCGGGTTATGGGCTTGTGCGGGTTGTCCGCCATGGAATCACCGGAAATGTCGTTCGAACGGAGCCGGAGTGTAGGCGGGTGGACTCCCCAGTCAACCGCGAAAGCCTTGGAAATCCGCGGGGTTTTGCCGCTCACACCGCGCGGAACATTGTTGTAAAAACGAAGCGGGGAGGCGGCATACAACCATGCGCGATATCTGGTCACGAGCGTTCCACCGCTCGGCGCCCATCTGGCGCGCGCAACTCTCGCATCCCGTCGTCGAAGCCGTCGCCGTGGTTCTTGGAGCGTGGCTACTGCTGTCGGCCGCCATCTGGAACGGCTTTCCGCTGATCTTCTACGACACGGGCGCTTACATCCTTCAAGGCTTGGGCCGCGTATTCGTCTCCGAACGATCGCCGGTCTATTCGCTGTTCCTGTCCTACACGCATGGCGCGCAGAGCCTTTGGTTCGCCGCCGTCGTGCAGGCATTGATGATGGCGTTCGTTCTCGCGGAAACCTCGCGCGCGCTGCTTCATCATATCGGCATCGGATTGTTTCTTCTGATCGTTCTGGGACTGGTCGTGCTGACGGGGTTGCCTTGGTATGTGGGGCAGATCGAGCCGGATTGTTTCACCGCCATCAC
>DASZML010000084.1:0-2658 GCA_035551875.1 Rhizomicrobium sp. | reverse complement strand
GCATCTTTTCGTGCTGCTCCCAGAATGCCTTTATCGAGATAAATGCTTCGAACGTGCGGTCCGGCGGGCAACATGGTGATGATGATATCCGCACCTTTTGCAGCGTTATTGGCGCTTGCCGCCTTTTGTCCGCCCGCTTTGATAACTGGATCAAGCACAGCCGCATTCAAATCGAATGCCGTCACCTTGTGACCGGCCTTGAGAAGATTGCGCGCCATCGGCCCGCCCATATTGCCCACGCCGATGAATGCGACTGCGCTCATAGCTTCAGTTCCTTCTCTCCAAGTGGGGCAAAATAAGCAGAGACATCGGCATCGCTTACGTCAGCGAGTTCTGCTGGTTGCCATTTCGGCGCGCCGTCCTTGTCCACGATCGTCGCACGAACGCCTTCGTAGAAATCATGTCCCGCCACGATGCGGTTCACCAAACGAAATTCCATCCTCATGCAGTCGTCGAACGCGAGCTTCGCGCCCTCCCGAATTTGCCGGAATGCAACCTTCAGGCTTGTCGGTGATTTTGTACGAATGGTCTTGGCCGCTTCGTCGGTCCAATCTTCATGCTCGGCATCGAGGCTGGAGAGTATTTCCTCGACGGCATTGGCGGCAAAAATCCGATCGATGGCTTCGCGATGCTCAATCAAGAACGTTTCCGGGGCGGGCTCGGCCCTACTGGCGAGAACGTGATCCGGTGGCTCGCCGTTCGAGAAGCTCGCGATCAAAGCATCCCACTTGGCCATCGGAATGAAATGGGTCGCAATGCCCGCATACAGCGTTTCCGGTGTCTTAAGGCGCGCTCCGGTCAGCCCCAGATACATACCAATCTGCCCGGGGCACCGCGGCAGAAAATAACTTCCCCCGACATCGGGAAACAAACCGATGCCCGTTTCCGGCATGGCGAATGTCAGATTTTCCGCCGCGACTCGGTACGCGCCATTCACCGAAACGCCGACACCACCCCCCATGTCGATGCCGTGAATGAGTGCGATATATGGCTTCGGATAGTGCTTGATCGTTGCATCCAGAATGTATTCGTCGCGATAGAAATCGAGCGCATACGGTGTACCCCCTTTACCCGATTCATAGAGCGCACGGATGTCGCCGCCCGCGCAGAACGCGCGATCGCCTGTTCCGCGAACGACAACAGCCTTCACGACCGCGTCTTTTGCCCAATTATCGAGTTGCTGTTTCATCGACACGCACATGTCACGCGTCAGCGCGTTCAACGCTTTGGGCCGGTTAAGGGTGATCAATCCGAGAGCGCCACGACGCTCGAATAAGATCTCTGCTTCCGGACCGACATCGCTCATTGGCGCGACAATTCGCGCGCGATGATAACCCGCATGATCTCGTTCGTGCCTTCAAGAATCTGGTGCACCCGAAGATCGCGCACATGCCGTTCAGCCGGAAAATCTTTCAGGTAGCCATAGCCGCCATGAAGCTGCAGCGCATCGTTTGCGATCTTCGATCCGGTATCGCTCGCAAAGCGCTTGGCCATTGCGCACAACATCGTCGCGCGTGGCGCTTTACGATCCAGTGCGTCGGCAGCGCTGCGGATCATTAGCCGTGATGCCTCAAGCTCCGTCGCCATGTCTGCGAGCTTGAATTGCGTCGCTTGGAATTCTGCGATCGCGCGCCCGAACTGCTTACGGTCGGCGACATATGCCTGCGCTTCCTGCAAAGCTGCGCGTGCCGTGCCCACGGAACAAGCGCCGATGTTGATGCGGCCGCCGTCGAGGCCCATCATTGCGATACGGAAGCCCTCGCCCTCCGCGCCGATGCGATTTGCAACCGGCACGCGGCAATTGTCGAAAATAACCTGCGCCGTGGGCTGGCTGTTCCATCCCATCTTTCGTTCTTTCTTTCCGAACGAAACTCCCGGCGCACTTTTTTCGATGACCAAGCAAGAAATTCCTTTCGGCCCGTCCTCACCCGTCCGCACCATGCAGACGTAAATGTCTGAAACGCCGGCACCCGAAATAAACGCCTTCGATCCGTTCAGCGCATAGTGATCGCCATCTTTTACGGCACGCGTCTTCAACGATGCTGCGTCCGATCCCGCTCCCGGTTCTGTCAGGCAATAGCTCGCGATCTTTTCCATTGTCGTGAGCTTCGGCAAAAAGCGTTTGCGCAATTCGTCGTTGCCGAAGCGGTCGATCATCCACGAGGCCATATTGTGGATCGAAAGGAACGCAGCCGTGGAAGTGCAGCCGGCTGACAACTCCTCCATGATGATCGCTGCGTCGAGCCGGCTCATTTCCGAGCCACCGACGTCCGCTTTCACGTAAATCCCGGCGAATCCGAGAGCCGCCGCCTCGCGCAGGACATCGACTGGGAAATGCGCCGTCTCGTCCCATTCGGCTGCGTGCGGCGCGAGCTTGGCAGCGGCAAATCGGCGGGCGGCGTCTTCGACAGCGCGCTGGTCTTCGGTCAGTTCGAAGTTCATGGCGAACCTTTTGGAAAGGCCGGAAAATTGACCCGCCTGGCAAACGTGGCAATGCCCCGCCTTGCCACTCAGTCCTGGGCTTGGCAAGACAACCGTATGAGCGAGCCCCGTTTCCCGTCCACGCGTATGCGCCGATTGCGCCGGCATGACTGGTCGCGAAAGCTTGTTGCCGAAAATACGCTTTCGCCGTCGGATTTCATCTGGCCGATTTTCATT
>DASZML010000083.1:0-1881 GCA_035551875.1 Rhizomicrobium sp. | reverse complement strand
GCGATTTGACTTGCCACACTCCCCTTGAGGGAGGGTCGGAGAGCGAAGCCATCACGGGAGGGCAAACCCAAACAGCGGCGTGATGCCACTCCCGGGGAAATTCTTCACGCTCGCTTCGCTCACTGTTCGAATTTATCGACCTTCCCTCAAGGGGAGGGCGGTAGTGCGCGTACCGCGGGCATGACAGAGTGCGACAACACATATTCTATTGGGAGGAAAACATGGGCAGACTTCAGGAACGCGGTACCATCGTCACAGGTGCTGGCAGCGGTATCGGCCGCGCAACGTCGAAACTGTTCGCCAGCGAAGGCGCGAGTGTTATCTGCTTCGACAAAACAGACGGCGTGAACGAGACCGTCGATGCGATCAAGAAGGCGGGCGGCAAAGCCATCGCCATGCAGGCGGACGCTTCGAGCGAAGCCGATGTCGCGAAAGCCGTCGATACAGCAGTGAGAGAATTCGGCAAGCTGGACGCGATTTATGCCAACGCCGGCATCAGCGGCGGCATGGACCCGCCGTTCTTCGAACTCACCGCCGATCACTGGCGCAAAATTCTCGATGTGAATTTGATCGGCGTGTTCCTCGCAATCAAGCACGCTGCGCGCGTGATGGTGCCGAATAGAAAAGGCTCGATCATCTGTACCGCTTCGGTGGCCGGCATACGCTCCGGCGCCGGTCCCGGTCCTTACAGCGCTAGTAAAGCCGGCGTGATCAATCTCGCCACGACGGCTGCAAACTTTCTGCACGGCACCGGCGTGCGCGTGAACGCGATCTGCCCGGGCATCATCGAAACCGGCATGACCAAACCGATCTTCGACCGGGCGCGCGAACGCGGCACGGACGGAAAGATCGGCCAGCTCAATCCTCTGAAGCGCTACGGCCATCCTGAAGAAATCGCGGGCGCGGCGCTATTTCTTGCAAGCGATGACTCTTCATATGTGAATGGCCATGCCATTCCGGTAGATGGCGGTCTATCGAGTTCTCTGCCGGTTACGGGACGCGGCTGATGCGCAACGCTTTTGTTTTCGTGATCGCGTTTGCGAGCGCCGCGCATGCCGTGGGCGTGCCGCAGATCAGCGGCCAGCCGCTCGCGAACACGAACAAGACGAACGAAGGCCAGGTCATCACCGCGCCGGTGCATCCGAATGTCGTGGCTTCGATCACAACTTTTCCGCCGGGCGCGGAGACACCGGTGCACAAGCATCTTTATCCGCACTACGTCTATGTGATGGAAGGAACGCTGACGGTCACCAATCTCGAAACCGGCAAGACGTTCCAAGCCAAGCAGGGACAGTTTGTCGTCGAGATGATGAATGTCTGGCACAAGGGCAAGAACGAAGGCACGACGCCGTTGAAGCTGCTTGTGATCGATCAGCTTCCCACCGGCGTCGCCAGCAATATGCTTGTGAAGACGGGTCAGTAACCCATCAGCCGCGCGTAGCGGTCGCGATGATAAGAAGCGCCGCCGAACATAGCCTCCGCCACACGCGCGCGCTTCAGATACAGGCCGGAATCATGCGCGTCGGTCATGCCGATGCCGCCATGCATCTGCACCATCTCATTCGAGACCAGATGATCCAGTTCGCTCGCCTTCGCTTTGGCGAGCGAGCAAAGTTCCGGCACATCGTTGGCGTTGCGGTCGATGGCCGACAGCGCGGCCTCGACGCAAGAGCGCGTGAGTTCTAGATCGGTGAACATCTTGGCGGCCCGATGCTGCAGTGCTTGAAACGTGCCGATCACTTGTCCGAATTGCACGCGGGTTTTCAGATAGTCCAGCGTCGTGTCGAAGCTCTGCACACAAGCGCCTAGCATTTCGGCCGCGATTCCCGCGCGGGCGCGATCCAGTATCGATTCCAGCACATCGAAACCGTTGTCGACGCT
>DASZML010000082.1:0-14209 GCA_035551875.1 Rhizomicrobium sp. | reverse complement strand
GAGTGCCCATTGCATGATTTCGAACGTGGCAAGACCGGACTCCGGGACGAACTGCGCGAACACCGCGGCGCGATCTTTTTCCGGCAGCATGTCGAGCGCATTGGTCTCGGCGATCCAGCGTTCCGGTTTGAGCGGTTTGTTCCAGAAATCGCCGGCGAGATAGAGCGCTTGCGCCGATGCGATCTCGAACGGTGTCGCCGGCAACACGCCATAGGGCGCACTCGGTGCGAGCAGAACACAAGCAGCGACTTTGCGGCGCGCGGACAGCATTTGCGCCAACAGGCCACCCATCGAGTGACCGATCAGGACCACAGGCTCGCCAATATCGTCGAGCAGGCGTTCGAGGTCGGAGGCGTAATCAAGAAGGCTCGTCGTGCCGAGCGCGGGTGGCGGATTACGTCCACAATCGTGAAAGCGCAGCGCCGGAAGATGCAGCTTGTAACCGCGTGCCGCAAACGGTTTGCGCCAATGTTCGAAAGCCCACGGTCCGCAGAACGCGCCATGGATCATCACCACATTCACTTTGGTGCGCGCCATCCGGTCGTGTCAGGCCATCGGGACGGCGAGATCGCGGAATTCGTTGATCACCTTCATGTAGGTGTCGCGCTTGAACGGAACGATGAGCCGCGGCAAGGCTTCGACCGCAAGCCACTTCCATTGCTCGAATTCCGGCTCCTTGGTTGCGACATTGATGTCGGCATTGGTGCCGGTGAAGCGCATCGCGATCCATTTCTGACGCTGTCCGCGATACTTGCCGTGCAGCGCAACGCCGAGAAGATGCTGCGGCAGATCGTACGCCAGCCACTCGTCCATCTCGCGCAGATAGTCGGCTTTCGCCGTGCCGATTTCCTCTTCCATCTCGCGGAACGCGGCTTGGCGCGGCGTCTCGCCGTCGTCGATACCGCCTTGCGGCATCTGCCAGCCTTCGACCGTTTGATCGATGCGTTTGCCAACGAAGACGAGGCCTTCGCGGTCGAACAGCATCACGCCGACGCAAGGGCGATAAGGCAAATCGTCATGACGCAAATGGGAATGCCGGGACATCTACCAGAACGAATTATTTTCCACTCTGGACTATGGCCGAAGCCGGAACCAGAACAAAGCCCCGTCCGGAAAGGCCTTGGGCCCACACCGCCACGCGCTCGATGGTTACCGGGTAGAGAAATCCGGAGCCCGCGGCAGAGCCGTTCTGACGCGCACGCGATTCCAGATCGGACAAGCGCTGGTCGATCTCCATGCCGGTCTGAATGTCGTCGATATTTGCGACGGCCTGGACGAATGGCGTGCTGGTGTCGCGCGCGACATCCGGTGCCGCCGAGCGCGTGCCCTGGCCATTGTCAAAGAACATCAGGCCGCGGCGTGCGAGGAACGTCATGACGGGCTCGAGCGCGCTAGAGTCGGCCATGAAGCGGCCGCCGAGCAGATTGGTGACGCCGGCATATCCGGTGAAGCGTGTCATCGACCAGGTCAGGCGATCGATGTTCGAGTCTTCGCCGGTGCCAGCGCGAAGTGTGTGCGGACCAGGATCGCTGTCGGGAAAGTCGAACGGTTCCATCGGCACTTCGAGCAGCACTTCATGGCCACGCTTGCGCGCTTCCGCCACCCAGCGCTGGACGTCGTTGGAATACGGCGCGAAGGATAGCGTCACTGCGGGCGGAAGATTTGCGATCGCGGCAGCTGTCGCTTTCGCGCTGATGCCCAATCCGCCGATGACGATAGCGATGCGCGGCCCGGATACTTTCGCGATGGGCGGCGCATATGCGGCCATCGGCGTGCGACCATCGTCGGCGATGCGCGGCAGCGGACCGTTGTCGGTCGTCTCGATCAACGCGGGATCGGCAACGAGCGCAGCACCGGCATAGATCGGCTTGGCGATGGTTTGCGGCACGATCGCCGGTGGAAGCTTCGTCGCTGGCAAAGGCGGCCCTGCGGGTGCAGGCAACGGCGCCGTCGGCTGTGGCTCGGCATTGATGAGATTGGTGTTCGCAATGTGCGTTGGCTTATGAACTTGCGCAGTCTTCTGCTGAACGTGCGGCGCTATATCGAATGCGAGCGACGGTTCGCTATCGGAGATCTTGCCAAAAAAAACGATCCAGCCTGCAGCGATAAGAAGAAGCGCGGCTAGTGCGGCCCAGGCATAAAGCAGAATGGATGTGCCACGGCGCACAGCGCCGCCCTCAAGGGCGTTTTCTTCGGCCACATCGCTCGCAACCATGCACGCACCTTAACGCGTGTCATGGTTACGGGCGCGTTAATTCGCGGGCTTTGACGGCTTATCGAGGCTCGAAAGCACAGTGCCATCCAGCATTTGCACCGCGTAGTGCAACTGGAAGTCATCGATTTTCTTGCCCACCGGCGGCTGGATCGGCTTCAGGTTGGACGTCGCGGGCTTTGGCCCTTCCGCTTCCAGATGATGCGGCAGCACGGCCTCGCGCTCTTCAAAGGCGGAGTCGCTATCGGCGTGCTCATTGCCTTCGACGACCGGAACGTCCGGCGTAATGCCGAGCGCCTGAATGGAGCGGCCCGACGGCGTGTAGTATCGCGCAGTCGTCATATGCAGCGCGCCGTCATCGCCATTGTTGAGCGGGATGATGGTCTGCACGGAGCCTTTGCCAAAGGACGTCTGGCCTATGATCGTTGCGCGCTTGTGATCTTGTAGTGCGCCGGCGACGATTTCGGATGCACTCGCGGTACCGTCGTTGATCAGAACGATCAGCGGCTTGCCGTCAATGATATCGCCCGGATGTGCATCGAAGCGCTCCGTATCGTCCGGCGTGCGGCCGCGCATGGACATGATCTCACCGCTCTGCAGGAAATCGTCGGCCAGGCCGGTGGCCTGTTCGAGAACGCCGCCGCCATCGTCGCGCAGATCCATGATGTAACCCTTGATTCCGGGTCCAATCTGTTTTTTGAGACTTGCCACCGCCGCTTCGACACCGCTGTCGGTGTGATCGTTAAAGGCGGGAACGCGGATGTAGCCGACATCGCCTTCGCGCCGTGACGTCACCGGCTCGACCGGCACAAGTCCACGCGTGAGTTTCACTTGAAACGGCTCTTTCACCCCATCGCGCGCTATTGTCAGCGTCACTGCCGAGCCGCTCGGGCCGCGCATTTTCTTTTGTACGTCGTCGAGCTTGGCGCCGGTAATAGCCGTACCGTCGATTTCGAGGATGGTGTCATTGGCTTTCATGCCGCCGCGCGATGCTGGCGCGCCATCGACGACGGCTACTGCCTTGATGGCGCCTTTGTCGGACTCGATTACGACGCCCACGCCGCCATATTGACCTTCGGTCCGCACCTGCATGTCCGCAAACGTCTTGGGATCGAAATAGCTGGAGTGCGCATCGAGATTGGTGAGCATGCCGTCGATGGCGTGCTCGACCAGCAAGCGATCATCGGGTTGATCGATATAGGTCGCGCGCACTTTTGCGAACGCCGCGCCGAAGCGATCAAGCTGGCCGTAAGACGACGGACTTTCAGACTCACCGTAAGCAAAATGCGAGAGTGCAGCAGCAGCGCAGAACCCGAGCACAGCACCCGCCATGGCGAGGGGAAGCGGTTTTGTCATTTTTGTCCTCGCGAGGCCGATAAGGTCCGCCAATGGATGATCAGTTTGCCGATGCGCTCTTGACGAACGCCACTGTGTTCTTGCCGCGCATAACATCCAGCGCATAGGAGAGCTGGAAGTCCTCGTATTTCTTGCCGGGTGCCGGCTTGATGACTTCCGTCGGCGCTTTCTTTGCACCATTGCCAGCGATGTGACCGGGAAGATCCGCTTCGCTTTCGCGCAGGATCTTCGGCGTTTGGCTTTCATCGCCCTGTGCCACGACGATATTTGGCGCAATACCTTCCGCCTGGATCGAGCGGCCGGACGGTGTGTAGTAGCGGGCTGTCGTGAGCTTCAGCGCACCATTGTTCGGTCCGAGTGGGATGAGGGTCTGTACCGAGCCTTTGCCGAATGTCGTCATGCCGAGAACTTGCGCGCGCTTGTTGTCCTGCAGCGCGCCGGCGACGATTTCCGAAGCGCTGGCTGTGCCGCCGTTCACCAGAACGATGAGTGGCTTACCGTCTGTTATGTCACGGCCGTGTGCGGTAAAGGCTTGCGTGTCTTCCGGATGACGTCCACGTGTGGAAACGATCTGTCCACTTGCCAGCAGATCGTCTGACACATCGACAGCCTGTTCGAGCAGTCCGCCTGGATCGTTGCGCAAATCCAGGATGTAGCCGCGCAGGCCGGGGCCGATCTGCTGCTTGAGGCTCGTGACGGCTTTCTCAAATCCCGGAGTCGTCTGCTCGTTGAAGACCGACATGCGGATATAACCGATGTCGCCTTCGCGGTGGAACTTCACGCTATCGACGTGGATGACGGCGCGGGCAAGGTGAATGTCGTATGGCTTCTTCACGCCGGTGCGCAGCATGGTGAGTGTGATTTTGCTCCCGGGCGCGCCGCGCATCTTGTCGATGGCATCGCCGAGCACCATGCCCTGCACGGGAATACCGTCGATCGCAGCGATGAAGTCGCCCGGTTTCACGCCGGCTTTCGCTGCCGGTGTGTCGTCGATCGGTGAAATCACTTTCACCAGACCCTCTTCCATCGTGACTTCCATGCCGAGGCCGCCGAACTGGCCGCTCGTCTGCACTTTCAGATCGGCAAACTGCTTGGGGTTGAGGTAGCTCGAATGTGGATCGAGCGACGACACCATGCCTTCGATGGCGTTATCCACGAGTTGGCTCTCGTCCACCGGTCGCACATAGTTTGCGCGCACGCGTTCGAACGCATCGCCGAAAAGATCGAGTTGTTTGTATGCCGAGTTGTCGGCTGAGCCGTGCGCAGCGGGAAGGATTGCAAGCGCCGCAGCAAAGCCGCCAACCACACCAAGACCGACGAACGCATAGCGCTTCATGACTTTTTCGCTTTCCTTAGATCCGCTTCCAGCCATGGCGCCGGACTGATGCCTTTTCCATTTTGCCGAAGTTCGAAATAGAGCTTCGCTCCGTCGCGATCGAGCGGCATGCTGCCAAGCGGTTCGCCTGCCAGGAGCTGATCGCCGGGGCGCACCGCAATGCGGTCCAGACCCGCGAGTACGAGATCGTATCCACCGGGGGTTTCCAGGATCAACACTTGCCCTGTTTTATGGTAACGGCCCGAAAAAAGCACCTGCGCATCGGCGGGTGCGACCACGGAAGCGCCGGGTTGCGTGAAAAAGGTAACGCCGGCGGTCATGTTGGTGTCGCCGCCGTCACCCCACCCCTGCACCATTCGCCCAACGACGGGGCGCCTCAGCGATCCGCGTTGTAACGAAAGTGAATTTTGCGACGCCGAAGCGGTGACCACGACGACATTTCGGTCCTGGGGAACTGCCGCGCGCAGGGCGGCAACCCGCGATAACAATCCGCCAAGATCGGCTGCTTCTCCGGCGATGGTGTCGAGCTTGGATTGCAGGTCGCCATATTCGCTTTCCGCTGCCTGCGCTTCACGCTCCTTGATCGCGAGAAGTTGATCGAGTTCCGAACGCGCCGCGGATAACTGCGCTGCATTTCGCGCACTGGCGATGCGCCGCTGGAGAAGCCGCTTGCGCGTGACGCGAAGATCGTCGAGCCGGCGAGCCAGTTCTTTCGCGGCGCCATAAATGCGCGGCAACGAGGCACCGAGAAGCATCGCGCCATGCGTTGCGCCGAGCGCGTCATCGGCCTTCAGAACGACGACCGGAGGCATGTCATGCTGCAAGCGCTCCAACACCGCGAGCAAACGCGAGACCCTCATGCGATCGCGCGCGAAATTCGCCGAGAGCTGATGCTCCTCGATCACAAGTTCGGCTATTGCGGAATCGAGCATGCCTTTCTCGCTTTCGAGCCGTTGGACGCGCGATGCGGTGTCGATCAGGCGCTGGCGCAGTTGCGAAGCCTGCGCAGTTAGCGTGTCACTCTTTTGTTTCGCGCTGGCGACGAGCGGCTTGTTCTGTTCGATCTGGGATTTGAGGGATTCATAACGATCTGAAGTGCTGGGAAGATTGCCCATCTGATCCAGCGGTATCGCATGCGACATGTCCGTCACCATCGGCGGTTCTGGTGCCGGCGGCTTCTGACTGACCTGCTTGGGCGCGAGTGGCGGCGGACTTAAGCGAACCACTCTATCGGATGGGGGCTCTGGATGATGATGTGCTTTATCCGGCTTTGCTTGCGCGTTCGCCGCAAGCGCCAACGCAGCCAGAAAACAGAGAGCGAGATGACGCTTGCTCAGGCTTTCCCCGTTTGCGCTTTCACCGCATTCATTTTGGCTTCTATTTCTGCGGCATTGCCGAGAAAGCGTGCTTCTTCCGATTTGAATTGCGCGTTGAGCTTGTACGCGCGCGGCACGCCCGTCGGCAGATTGATGCCGACAATGTCCTCGTCGCTGATATTTTCCAGATGCTTCATCAGCGCACGCAACGAATTGCCATGCGCGACGATCAGGACGTTCTCGCCAGCCTTCAGCTTCGGAACCACGTGGTTTTCCCAGTACGGAAGAACACGGATCAGGACATCCTTCAGACTTTCGCTCCGCGGAATTTCATTGTCTTTGAGATGCGCGTAGCGGCGATCGGCTTTCGGATAGTCCGGTGAATCGACATCGACGGGCGGTGGCGGCGTCGCATAGGAGCGCCGCCAGATATTCACTTGTTCGGCGCCGAATTTCTTGGCGGCGGCGATCTTGTCGTCGCCTTGCAATTTTCCGTAGTGCCGCTCGTTCAGCCGCCAGTTCTTTTCAACAGGCAGCCACATCAGATCCATTTCTTCCTGGATCAACCACAGCGTTTTGATTGCGCGTGCGAGAAGCGACGTAAAGCAGACGTCGAAGCTGAAGCCTTCCTCTTTGAGGAGGCGGCCGCCTTCGCGGGCTTCTGTTTCGCCCAATGGTGTTAGCCGCACATCGCGCCAGCCGGTGAAGAGATTCTTCTTGTTCCACTCGCTCTCGCCGTGGCGGACGATGACGAGGCGGCCGATGCCTTTTTGCACTTTGTTAACTCTCGGATTCGCTGGAAGCCGCACCCTAAGAGTCGCCATTTCCGCTGTCCACGCGACGGTTTGGAAGCGCGCTTTCTGCCCGGAAAATCTTGCCGGTTTGCGCAGAAAGACCACCGACCGTCTTATCTAAGTATTTGAAATATAACAGCTATTTATACCATTGTGGCGGCACGCTTCTGGCAAGGTGTCTTACGGAAAAATAGTCAGAGCAGAAACCGCTCATGGTTCGTCGCGCCGATTTCGCCAAACGTGTGGTCTCAGCTGCGCTTGCGGCCGTCCTCACTTTCCTTCCGCTGCAGGCCTATGCGTTCAGCCGCGTGAAGGATCTCGTGGACGTCGAGGGCGTGCGCGACAACATGCTGGTGGGCTACGGCCTCGTGGCCGGCCTCAACGGTTCGGGTGACTCGCTGCGCAACGCGCCGTTCACCCAGCAGAGCATCCAGACGATGCTCGAGCGCATGGGCGTCAACACGCGCGGCGAAACCATGCAGACGAAGAACACTGCGGCCGTGATGGTCACCGCCAATCTTCCGGCTTTCTCCGCGCAAGGCTCTCATATGGACGTATCGGTGAGTGCGCTCGGCGATGCTAAAAGCCTTCAAGGCGGTACGTTGCTGGTGACGACGTTGTTCGGCGCTGATGGCAACATCTATGCGTTGGCGCAGGGCCCGGTTTCGGTTGGCGGTTTTACCGCACAGGGACAAGGCACGACAGTGACGCGTGGTGTTCCGACAGCGGGGCGCATCGCCAACGGTGCAATCATCGAACGCGAAGTCGGCTTTACGCTGGCGGGCGAAACAACGCTGCGCCTTTCGCTGCACAATCCGGATTTGACGACGGCGACGCGCATTTCAGAGGCAATCAACCGCTACCTTGGGGGCGCGATCGCAAACGTCACCGATCCGGCGACCGTGCGCATCAGCGTTCCCGCGAACTATTCCAACGGCGTCGTTGGCTTGCTCACGGACGTCGAGCAATTGAAGGTCAATCCAGACGAACCTGCGAAGGTCGTGATTGACGAAGACTCCGGCGTCATCGTGATGGGCGCGGATGTGCGCGTCTCGACAGTCGCCATTGCACAAGGAAATCTCACCATCCGCGTCACGGAGACGCCAGAAGTGAGTCAGCCGAACCCGTTCTCGAAGACTGGAACCACGGAAGTTGTTCCGCGCACGCAGATCCAGGTCGACGACGGCCACGGCAACAAGATGGCCGTGCTGAGCGAAGGCGTGAGCTTGCAGAAGCTCGTCGACGGATTGAACGCGCTCGGCGTCGGTCCGCGCGACATCATCTCGATCCTTCAGGCGATCAAGGCCGCGGGCGCGTTACAGGCCGACATTGAGGTGATCGGATGACACCTGGTCTGGAAAGCGCTCTGGCCGTTACGCAGTCACCGGCACCGAAAGCGCCGTTGCCCACGGCCAATGTCGAAGCCGCAAAGAAAGCCGCCAAGCAATACGAAGGCATTTTCGTCTCCGAATTCCTCGGCCAGATGTTCGAAGGCATCTCGACCGACGGACCGTTCGGCGGCGGGCAGGGCGAACAGATGTTCCGCTCATTGATGCTCGACCAATACGGCAAGCAGATCACGTCGCATGGTGGCTTTGGGCTATCCGATGCGATCACCAAGCAGCTCCTCAAGACGCAGGAATCGGGCCAGTGAGCGATACGCCCACAGCGCGTGTTGAACGCCTCGTCATCATTATCGACCGGCTGGCGGACGCGTTGAGCGCGGACGTTGCCGCGTTGGAAAAGGGCCGCCCCCGCGAATTGCGCACGCTCGATCCGTCAATCCAGCAACTCACGGCGATGTACACGCGCGAAGCCGCAAGCGTCACGCCATCGGTGGCGCGTTCAGTGTCACCAGACCTTCGCAAAAAACTGTCCGCGTCGATCAAGCGGATGAACGATCTGCTCAAGCAACACCAGCGGATGCTCACAAGAATCCGCAGCGCCAGCGAAGGATTGATCCGCGCCGTTGCCGAGGAAGTCGAGCGCCGCCGCAATTTCCAGCGCAACTATGCGCCAAGACCGGCAAGCCGGCCGCATGCGCCTGGCGCGATGCTTTATAATAGCGTCGTGTGATTTACGCCGAGGTCGAGCTGCTCGACAGGCTCGTCAGCATATTCAGCGCCAGATTGTAGTTCGCAAGCTGCGCCGTCATGTAGGACGACGTCGCGCTGGACGAAGAACTGCTTGTGCTTGATGTGCTGGACGAGGTCGAGGACGCTGGCGTGTTCGATTTTTGGTAGACGTTGCGGATATTCGACAACACGTTCAGCAACTGCGCGCGCGCGGCGCCTGCGTCCGTCGAATTGGAAAGATCCATATTCGTCGTAAGACCGAGACCGTAGCCTTGCGTGGTCGAAGACGAGGTGGCCGAGGCGCTCGATGACGTGCTTGCGTTCGTGATGATGCCCGGCGAAATGCCGAGGCGCGAAAGCGCATCGGAGTCCGTCGGTCCGGAAATCAGCGTTGCCGTGTATCCGGCGTTTACGGCGATCTTCAGTGCTTCGCCGGTCGAAGCGTAGCTCGTACTGGCTTTGCCGAATTGGCCGAGCTCGGCGTTGATCTTCGTCGTCAGCGAATTGAGCGTTTCGCCCTGATCGATCGAGATCGTCGTCGTGCGGGTAGAAGAACCGCTGGCGATTTTGATCTGGAAAGAGTCGCCGGCACGCAGCGTCGTCGCCGTCGTCAGATCGACAGATTGATTGAGATCGATGTTTCCGGTGGGCAGGCCGAGCGCGTCCAAAACGCTTGCGCCGTCCGCGTCGATGGCAACGGATGCGCCTGTCGATGTTCCGTCCTGTCCGCCGTATTGTTTGACCCAATTTACGGAACCGCCACTACCGAACGACGCCACAAAAGCGTTGTTCGCATTGCTGACGGTGCGGATGTTGCCCGCGAAAGTGCCCGTCGTCGTCCCTGCGAGATACGCCGTGCCGTCGCTGCCGATCGTTACCGCACCGGCTTGGTCGTTGCTCGATGTACCGACATAGCTCACGTAGTTCGGCGTGTTGCTTGTGCCGTTGTCCGTGAGATTGAAGACGAACGCATCGGTGCCGCCGCTGCTCGCGTTCGCAACTGTGGCCGCGCCACCCGCTGTGAGTGCGCCGTTCTGCGTCGTACCCGAAACATAAACTTGATCGCCGGAGACCGTGATGCCGCCGATCGAACCGCCATTCTGAAGCGCGCCGAGATCGGTTGACCACACCGGCGCGCTCGTCGCGTCGCCGTTCGCGTATTTGCTGACGATCGCATCGCCATTTTGCTGGCTCACGACATAGAGGCTGCCATCGGCAGCTGTCATCATCGCAGAAACCTGATCGCTGCCGGATGTTCCGAATTGCTGCTCGTAAACCACTTTGCCGGATGAATTGAGCTTGGCGACGTAAGCGTCGCTGCTACCGCTGCTGGTTTGGCCCGCGCCGATTACGCCGGTAACCTGGCCGCCGATATAGACGTTTCCGGTTGTGTCGACGCTGACGGCGTTCGATTGGTTCTTGTTCAGCGTCTGGATTTGCTGTGTCCAAAGCTGATCGCCGCTGCTGTCGTATTTCGCGACAAAGCTATCGTTGTTGCCATCCGCGATTGCCGTGGTCGAAAGATCGGCTGTTGTGGAGCCCGTGACGTAAGCATTCCCCTTTGCGTCGAGCGCGAGCCCATAGCCCGATGCCGTCCCGGCGCTACCGACCAGCTGAGACCACAACACATTGCCGGCGGAATCGTATTTCGTCAGATAGACGTCTTGCGATCCCTGATTGATTTGGCTGCCGAAATTGCCCGTCGCGTTGCCGAGCACATAGATGTTGCCGCTTGAATCGACGGCTGACGCTTGCGCGGTCGTTGTGCCGGTCGAGGGAGCTGCCGTTGCGCTGAAAACGCTCTGCGGCGACGTATCGAGATCGGTGAGCTTTACGATGCGGCCTTGCTGATCTGCGGCAGATGTCGTTGTGCCGGAGTTTGTGGTCGTAGCCACGCCCGTGGCCGAACCGCTCGATCCCACGAGATAGAGCGCTGCTTGCGTGTTGTCGGACGAGAAGCCAACCGTTTCGCCGCCGCCCGGTGCGACCGTCATGCCGTACGACGCTTTCGACAGATCGTCGATCGAACCATCAGTAATAGTCTTCTGCAGGCGCGTAGAGAATCCGGCAGTGGCAAGTTGCTGGTTTGCATAGGTAACAATGTTTGTGAGGTTCAGCGTGCCCTGAACTTGCGAAAGATCGATGGGAACGCTGGTGGTTTGCCCGCCCTTGGTGATGTTGATGTTGAAGCTTTCGTTCGAACCAACACCGGATAACGCATTGCTCACATTTGCATCGCTGGTGAGCGACTTCGTCGTGTAGCTGAACGAGGGAAGCGCGACTGTCGCGGTGCCCGTAACCGACGAGCTCGTTGCCGCTGCTTGCAGCGTGAAATTGTTGAAGGTCGTGGACTTCAGATAGGACTGGACTTGCTGCAGTCCTGTTTGGAAGCGCGTGTTCAAGCCTTCTAGCTGACCCGATGTCATCGTCGAGCGCTGTGCCATGCTTGCGAGATAGGCGAGGTTGTTGACCGCCGTGTAGAGCGAGAACAGATTTTGATTGTCCTGTTCGGACTTGGAATCGGTTGTCGAGCCGGCGGTCAGCGGGACATTGCTCGTGTCAAGAAAGTTCGTGATGGAAAGAACTTTTGCGTCTTGAACTTGCTGACTCGGCGGAGTGAGATTTTCCCACGGCGGAGCGTCGTTCGCCGTCGCGCTGTTGGTGGTCGATGAAGACGTGCTTGTGGTCGACGTCTTCGCGGCAGACGCCGTCGTGTTGCTGTTGATCTGCGCCTGGTAGTAATTCACCAGAAGCGACGGATCGAAGCTCGTAATCGTGGTGGTCATAAGCAAGCCTGCGACAACGCGTGATTTTCGACCAGCGCCGCTTAATTTCGCCCTAAGCCGCGGCCATCGTGCTTAACGCCGCCTTAAATGCGCATGCGCGACAATGGCCCATGAGTCATCCGCTCCGCGCCGACATTTCGTACGATCACGGCATCGCGCTTTCGCGGCAGGGCAAGCACGCCGAAGCGATCGCCTGTTTCGAACGTGCCTTGGCGTCCGATCCCACCGATACGCGCGTGCTTTTCGCGCTCGGAAACACGGCCCGCGCGCTCGGCATGGCCAAACCGGCGGAGTCTTTCTATCGCCAGGTCCTAACCGCCGAGCCGGATCGTATCGAAGCGTTAATCAATCTTGCCAATCTCTTAAGATCGAGCGGCCAGTTGGAAACCGCGAAGGCATTGCTGGAGCCCGCTCTGGCGCGCGGTCCCTCAGCAGAGCTTTCGCTGACTTTGGGCACAGTTCTGCGCGATGCTGGCGATATGCGCGGTGCCGAAGAAAATTATCGCGACGCGCTCGCGCTTAAGCCCAATTATGTCGCCGCGCAATCCAACCTCGCAGATATGCTCGCGACGAATGGCGCGTATGACGAAGCGCTCGCGCTATACGACCGCGCCATTCATGGCGATCCGGAAAAGCCGCAACCGCGCCTAAATCGCGCAATTCTGCATTTGCTACGCGGCAATCTGAAAGAGGGATGGCGGGATTATGCTGCACGCCTGAAGATTTCCGGCAAAGCGCCGGTTTGCGATCACGGTTTGCCGGCATGGACGGGCGGCTCGCTCAACAATAAGCGATTGCTGGTCACTGCGGAGCAAGGCATTGGCGATCAACTCATGTTCGCGAGCATGATTCCGGAATTGTCTCGCCGCGCGATGGAAGAGGGCGGAAGCATTGTTTTCGAATGTGAACCGCGCCTGGTCTCGCTTTTCGCGCGATCTTTTCCCGATGTCGCAGTGCGAGCGAGCCAGATGGAGATGCGCGGCGGCATCGTCTATTCGAACTACGCGTGGCTAAAATCGATTGGCGGCGCGAATCTCGCGATCGAGATGGGCTCGTTACCGCGTTATCTCCGTAAAGACATTGCAAGCTTTCCATCGCCGCATGCTTACCTCGATGCCGATGAGACCGAGATTCTCGATTGGCAACACGCGTTGTCGAAAAGCGCGGCGGGTCCTTTCATTGGAATCTGCTGGCGCAGCGGAAAAATGACCAACGGCCGTTCGCTTCAGTTCGCGCCGTTGAAAATGTGGGCCGAATTCATCCGCAATATGCCAGGCACGCCAGTCTGTGTTCAATACGATGCGTCGAGCGAAGAGATCGAAACGCTTTCGCGCCTTGCGGGGCGTGCGGTCGTTGTTCCCAACGGCGTCGATCAGAAAAACGAGCTCGATCGGACTTGCGCGCTTCTGTCATCGCTGGATGCGGTGATCAGCGCGCCGACAGCCGTGTCCTGGCTATCGGCGGGCGCAGGCGTTCCGACATCCAAGATTCTCTACGACAATAGCTGGACCAGCTTCGGCGAAAAGCATGAGCCGTTTGCGCCATCTTGCGTGTGTATGATGCCGCAAACGCCGGGCGATTGGTCCGCCGTCTTTAATCAAACGCTCGTGCAACTTAACTCGCGATTTTGACCGGCGCCGATGCGCGCCGCTGTTTCAGCGACGCGGACAGATCGGCGGCTATACGAGACGCGGCATCGCCATCAATCGCCATCAAACCTGCTGCACGCATCTCGCGTTGAACAGCCGCGTTGTTCAAAAGCGCCCAGACACTCTCGGCGATCTTCGAGTCGGAAACTTCGCGGGCTATTCCCAACGAACCGCCGATTCCTGCGTCTTCGAACGCTTTTGCTGACCGCGCATGATCTTCCGTCAGGCACATATAAAGTGCTGGGACGCCGTAAGACGCGAGTTCATAGGCGCTGACACCGAACGCGCAAAGCGCCATATCGCTGCTGGCGTATTCGACCGCAAGATCGTTTGCGCCCTCGATGGTCTCGAAGTGCGGAGCAATGTTTGCAATCGTGCGCGCGACGTTCGGCCCATCCTTCATTCCCGGTCCAATGACGAAGCGCGCGCGGAATACGGGATCGAGCTTCGCTAGCGCGCGTGCTGCACGCAGGGTAAGTCCGAGAGGATCGCTGCCACCCATTGTGACGAGCAACGACGGGCGCGACGAACGCTTTGATGCATCGAGCTTAGCCTTGGCGATGCCGAGCAAAGCCCATTCCCAACCGATCCGCGCGACGCAGTCCGATCCGGTCCAGTCGAGCACGAACGCTTGCGGAACCGGCGGATAATAAGCGACATCGGCGGCGAGGCGGCGATCCGAGCC
>DASZML010000081.1:0-3917 GCA_035551875.1 Rhizomicrobium sp. | reverse complement strand
AAAAATGCATTTCCGATGGGCGTCAAAGCCATGTTCGCGGCACACCCCAAATAGCAACGCACTTTGCAAAATGGAATGTTGCGCTAAGGTCACAACATGAGTGGGGGGCGTCCGTTCAAGGCGTTGCGAAAGTTTTGGCGTGGGCCCGGCGGCAGAACGCCGTGGCTGCGGCGCATCTTTCTCGTGCTGTTTTTCTTTATCGTTCTGGCGCCGATCGTTTTGCTGCTCGTATTCCGCTTCATGCCTATCCCCGGCACGCCGGAGATGCTGTTCAACCTGATCACGCTGAACGAGACGCATTACTCCTGGGCCGGTGACGACATCTCGCCGTCGCTGGGTCAGGCCGTCATCGGTTCGGAAGACCAGCAATTCTGTTTCCATCACGGCTTTGACTGGAAAGAAATCGATACCGCGATCAAGGCCCATGAACGCCATCCCAGGCGTAGGCTGCGGGGCGCCAGCACGATCAGTCAGCAAACGGCGCGCAGTCTGTTTCTGCTGCCGGTGCGCAGCTGGGTGCGCAAAGGCGTCGAGGCGTATCTGACGGTGCTGACGGAATTTCTCTGGCCGAAGAAGCGCATCCTTGTGGCCTATATGAATGTTGTCGATTTCGGCCACGGCAATTACGGCGCCGAAGCAGCTTCGCGAATGTATTTCGGCAAGCCGGCCTCGGCGCTGACGGTTTCGCAGGCCGCGCGGCTCGCCGCGATCCTGCCAGATCCGGACAAGTGGAAAGCCGTGAAGCCCGGCCCCTATGTCGCGGGCCGCACCGGCAGCATTGTCGCGCGGATGGGCGAAGTCCGGCGCGATGGGCTCGATTTCTGTGTAAAGCCCTAGAGACGCATCAACGCTTTCACTAGATTGCATAAATCATGCGCCGCCTGACCCATCTGATGCTCTCACCGCCGTCGCGTTTCGCGCGATTGCTGGTCGGCGAAAAGCGGCTGACCTGCGACCCGGTGGTGCCCGAAGATATGTTCGGCCACCTGCCCATCTTCGTCGATCTCGACGGCACGCGCTGCGAAGGCTTGTGGGCCATTGTCGATCATCTGGAAGGCACGTATCAGGATTTTCCGATGACGCCGGAAGATCCGCGTGCGCGAACCGAAACGCTTCGTTTGCTCGATTGGGCGATGGGACCGTTCTTCGAGATCGTCACGCGCCGCATCGTGTTCGAGAAGGGCTCGCAACGTTACACCGGCGCACGGGTGACGCGGGCACCGGACATGGATGTGGTACGCGCCGGCCGCGATGTTCTGAAAGGCGTGCTGATGATGCTTGGTACATCGGCGGAGAACAACGGCTACCTCGCCTGCCGCGAGTGCACGTTGGGCGATCTGGCCGTCGCTGCGCATCTTTCGGCGCTGGATTATTTTGGCGAGGTGCCGTGGGCCGAACATCCGCAAGCGGCGGAATGGTACACGCGGATGAAATCGCGCCCGTCGTTCCGAACGTTGCTTGGCGATCGCGTGCCCGGTCAGCCGCCGGTTGCACACTATTCCGATCCCGATGCCTGAGAAGAAACGCCGCGATGCGCGCGCCGAAATCCGCGCTCGCGCACTGATGGAAGGTTTCGATGTGGTCCGGTTCGCGAAAGCGGAAGCCGCGCCGAAAGCCGCCGAAGGCTTGCGGAATTTTCTCGAGAAACAGCATCACGGCGATATGGGATGGATGGAGGCGAATGCCGACCGCCGCTCCGATCCGCATGTGCTGTGGCCGAACGCGAAGACCGCCATTGTGCTTGGCATCAATTACGGCCCGCGCAACGGCTATCACGACCGCGATATCGCGCCCGATCGCGCAGCGATCTCGGTCTATGCGCAAGGCGACGATTACCACGATGTGGTGAAAGCGAAACTGAAACGGTTGGCGCAATTCATCGCTCAGGATTTTGGCGCGGACGTGAAGGTGTTTGTCGATACCGCGCCGGTGATGGAGAAGCCGCTGGCGCAGACCGCCGGCATTGGCTGGCAAGGCAAGCACACCAATCTCGTGTCGCGGCTTTATGGTTCGTGGCTGTTTCTCGGATCGGTGTTCACGACGCTGGAGCTTTCACCGGACGAAACGGAAGTCGACCACTGTGGGCATTGCACGCGTTGTCTGGAGTCCTGTCCGACCAATGCGTTCACGGGACCGTATGAAATCGACGCGCGGCGCTGCATTTCGTATCTGACTATCGAGCACAAGGATCACATCCCACGCGAGTTTCGCGAACCGATGGGAAACCGCATCTACGGCTGCGACGATTGCCTGGCTGTGTGTCCGTGGAACAAGTTCGCCAGCCGTGCGCGGGAATCCAAACTTCACGCGCGTGCAGAGTTGGTCCAACCAAAGCTGGCAGAGCTGGCAAAGCTAGACGATGCGAACTTTCGGGAGGTCTTTCGCGGCTCGCCGGTCAAACGCATCGGCCGCGACCGCTTCGTGCGCAATGTGCTGATCGCTATCGGCAACTCTGGCGATGCATCATTGATCGAGATCGCCGAAGGTCTACTCAACGATCCGTCCCCGCTGGTGCGCGCGATGGCGGTTTGGGCATTGAAGCGGCTCGCACCTGAAACGGTCCGCACGCTGCCGCAACGCGCTAGCGAGACGGATGAAGCGGTTCTTATGGAGTGGGCTTCGGCGTCGTAGCCGGCGGCGGTGCCGCGAGCGAACTCAAATGCTGTTGCGCATCGCTGGCCGCCGAGCTTCGCGGCGCGTGTGCGATGACAGCCTGCCAATCGCCTTGCGCACCCGCCTGATCGCCGGCTTCCAGCTTCAGCTCGCCGCGATATTCCAGCGCGTCGGCGTTGCCCGGATCGAGTGCCAGAGCCAGATCGATATCGTTGCGCGCATCCTGCTTGCGGCCGAGTGCATGACGCGCGCTCGCACGCAGCACGAGAAGATCGATCCGTTTGGGACTGCGCAACAGCGCCGACGTCAGATCGGCATCTGCTGCTTGCCAGTTCGAGGCCATCGCATAGGCCCGCGCGCGATCCGAATATAAATCAGCGTCCGGCGGTGAGAGCTGAATTGCGGATGTGAACGATGCCTGCGCTTCGGGCGCACGATGACCGAGCAGCCAGGCATTTCCGGCTTGGTCGAACAATTCGGCGCGCCCGGCGTTCGTCGATGCAGTTCTGGCGAGTTGGTCAAGCTTGCCAGCCGCGTCTGCATAACGATGCAACGCGACCAGAGCCAGCGCCTCGCAGTGGATCGCTCCGCCACCGCCGCCGCTTTGCTGCCAGGCCATCGCAAGTGCGAATGCGTTTTGCGGGTTCTGCCGGATCAACAGCAAACAGTTGTCATAGCGATCGCTGCCACCGAGTGACGGATTGTCGAGCGCTGAAACATCGGCGGCCGCTACCGGCGCTGCCGCTAACAACGTTAATAGAAGAAGAGCGATCCATCGCATTTCCCACCATGACCTTCACGCGGTGTCGAAAGCAAGGCGTCGATTCTGACTTTCGTGAAAGACTTTGCGGCGCTGAAGCAAATCAGCGAATGTGCGGCTGTCGATAACCAAGGCATTCTAGTTGTCCAGCCCCGCCATTGTTCAAATCGTGCCGTCGCTCAACACAGGCGGCGCAGAGCGCACCACGATTGACGTCGCCGAAGCGCTGCACGCTGCGGGTTTCAAAGCGCTCGTCGCGTCCGAAGGCGGGCGGATGGAAACAGAACTCACAGCAAAAGGCGGCGAACTGATCCGCCTCACCTTGAATGTGAAAGCACCGCACAAATTGATCGCCAATGCGCGGCGATTGCAAAAACTGATAGTCGAGCGTGACGTAAAAATTGTTCACGCGCGTTCGCGCGCGCCTGCCTGGAGTGCGTTATGGGCGGCCCGAATTGCGCACGTTCCTTTCGTCACTACCTACCACGGCATCTATAACGCATCGAATCCTCTCAAGCGTTTCTACAACTCGGTGATGAAACGC
>DASZML010000080.1:0-4572 GCA_035551875.1 Rhizomicrobium sp. | reverse complement strand
CGCTATCGGTGCGACGCGCAATCAGGATGAGTGGTACGCAGCGTTCGGCGCGAAGCCGGGCGACAAGTATTACCTCGCTCCCGATCAACGCGTACATTTCTGGTAATCAGACAACAGCGCCGCGGAGGAAACTTCGCGGCGCTTTTCTTTTCGGTCATCACGGAGATTTCCATGAAGCGGATCGCGCTTTTTGCTGCTTGCCTTCTGTCCACCAGCGTTGTCGCTCTCGCGGCGGACGGCCCCCAGGTCAAACCTTGGGGCGTCGATCTCTCGTACATCGACAAGAGCGTGAAGCCCGGCGATGACTTCTTCACTTACGGCAACGGTGGCTGGCTGAAGACCGCGACTATCCCCGCGGACCGCACCTATGCCGGCGTAAATCTTGAAATCGATACCCAGAACGAGCAACGATTGAAAGACATCGTCACCGAGCTTTCGACGCGCAAGGATTTGTCGCCGGAAGACACCAAGCTGCGCGATTTCTACAACGCCTTTGTCGATCAGAAGACGATCGACGCTGCGGGATTAAAGCCTGCGCAGGCGGACATCTCGCGCATCAACACACTCGCCACGTTGAAAGATGTCGGGGCAGCGATGGGCGACCCAGCGCTTGGTCTGGACGGTCCGATAGGCGCCTATTTCGGCATCGATGACAAGCACCCGACGAATTACTCGGTGAACCTCACCCAATCGGGTCTCGGCCTGCCCGACCGCGACTATTATCTGCGCAACGACAAGGAAATCGTCGCGACGCGCGAAGCTTATAAGAAGTACCTTGCGCAGATGCTCGGCTTCACCGGCGCGAAAGACGCCGATGCGCGCGCCGCCGCGGTGTTCAACCTGGAAAACCAGATCGCTGTCGCGCATTGGCCGGCGGAAGACCGGCGCGATCCTCAAAAGACCTACAATCCGATGACGATCGCGGATTTGAAAAATCTCGCGCCGCAATTCCCCTGGGATGCGTATTTTGCCGCTGCCGGAATTCCGCAGACGTCCGCGAAGGGCCCGCGCAGGGTCATCGTCGCGGAGAAATCCGCGTTCCCAAAACTCGCGGCCATATTCGCCAACACGCCGGTACCGGTATGGCGCGACTATCTGACGACGCGCTATCTGCATGCCTATGCCCCATTCCTGCCCAAAGAAATCGACGACGCGGATTTCGATTTTTACGGCAAGGTCGTGCAGGGCAAGACGGCGCAGCTTGATCGCCAGTTGCGCGCCATTCACCTGCTCGACAACGACATGGGCGAAGCGCTCGGCAAGGTCTATGTCGCCAAATATTTCCCGCCGGAAGCGAAAGCGAAAGCAAAGCTGCTGGTCGAGAACCTGTTGAAAGCCTACGAAACCGACATTCACACTCTTTCGTGGATGACGCCCGCGACGCGCGAGAAAGCCATCAACAAGCTGCACCACTACATGCTCAAGATCGGTTATCCCGATCATTGGCGCGATTATTCGGCGCTGGCCATCGTGCCGGACAATGTGCTGCAAGACGCGAAGAACGCGAATGTGTTTGAATGGGATCGCGAACTGAAGCGCGTTGACGATCCGGTGGATCGCACCGAATGGGGCATGACGCCGCCGACGAACAACGCTTACTACGAACCAACCTTGAACGAGATCGTATTTCCTGCCGGCATTCTTGTGCCGCCTTACTTCGATGCGAAGGCGGACGATGCGGTGAACTATGGCGAGATCGGCGCCACCATCGGCCACGAAATCAGCCACGGCTTCGACGATCAGGGTAGCCAGTACGATTACGACGGCACGCTCAGGAACTGGTGGACGGCGGATGATGCGAAGAACTTCAAGTCGCGCACCGATGCCCTCGCCGCGCAATATGACAAGTACGAGCCGCTGCCCGGCATCCACATCAAGGGCAAGCTCACCAATGGCGAGAACATTGCGGACCTCGCTGGTTTGGTGATTGCGTACAAGGCCTATCACATCGCGCTGGGCGGAAAGCCTGCGCCCGTGCTGAACGGACTGACCGGCGATCAGCGTTTTTACATCGCGTATGCGCAAAGCTGGCGCGAGATAAGGCGCGACGGCACGTTGCGTTCGCAACTGCTCTCCAACCCGCACAGTCCGGCGAGCTATCGGGTAAACGGCGTCGTGCGGAACGACGATGGCTGGTATGCCGCATTCCCAGACGTGAAGCCCGGCCAGAAATACTATTTACCGCCGGATCAACGCGTGCATCTTTGGTAGTCGCGATCCGGGCGGATGAGCGCCCTGCCCGGCCGCATCAACAGGAGTGAATGACATGAGAACACGAACTGCACTATTCGGCGCTCTTCTATTGACGGCATGCAGCGCTGCGGCGCTCGCGCAAACCGGTGGCAAGCCCGCCTTCGGCACCTGGGGTTTCGACACCGCCGGAATGGACACGTCGGTGAAGCCGGGCGACGACTTCTTCAATTACGCGAACGGCACTTGGTACAAGAACGCTGTCATACCGCCGGACCGCACATCGACTGGGTCGTTCCAAAACCTGCAAATTCTGAGCGAACAGCGCATGGGCGAGATCATGGCCGGGCTGGAAGCCAAGCGATACGCACAGTTGAATGACGAAGAAAAGAAACTGCGCGATCTCTACGAGGCGTTCACTGACACCGCCCAGATCGAAAAGCGCGGCTTAACCCCGGTGAAGAAAGACCTCGCGGCGATCGCGCACATCAAGACACTCGACGATGTTGCGCGCGCAATGGGCAGCCGCGCGGTGCCTGCCGGCAGCCTGTTTGGTTCCTATATCGGCGCCGACGCAAAGCACCCCGATCAATACGTGATGACGATTGCGGGAGCGGGCCTGGGCTTACCCGACCGCGATTATTATCTGAAGGACGACCCTGCACTCGCAAAAACCCGCGATGCATACAAGGCCTATCTCGGCAGAATGCTGGCCCTATCGGGCGACAAGGATGCCGATGCGCGCGGCGCGGCGGTTTTCGCGCTCGAAACCGAGATCGCGAAGATTCATTGGCCCGCCGCGGACAAGCGCAATGTCGACAAAACCTACAATCCGATGACGGAAGCGCAGCTGGCGTCGTTCGCGCCGGGATTTCCGTGGGCTACGTTCTTTGCGGCAGAAGATTTGTCACCAACTTCCACCAAAGGCGAGCGCATTGTTGTCGTGCGCGACAACACAGCCTTCCCAGGCCTGGCGAAATTGTTTGCCACCACGCCGGTTGCCGTCTGGCGCGATTATCTGACGGTGCACTATCTGCACAACATGTCCGACTTCCTCCCCAAAGCCATCGACGACGAAGATTTCGCTTTTTACGGCACCGTGCTCGGCGGGCAGACGCAGCAGTTACCGCGCGACGTTCGCGCCGTGCATCTGATCGACCAACGCCTCGGCCATCCGCTCGGCAAGATTTACGTCGCCAAATACTTTCCGCCCGAGTCAAAGGCGAAGGTCGAAGCGCTTGTCGCCAATCTGCTCAAGGCCTACGACGCGGACATCCGCACAATCAGCTGGATGACGGACGCCACCAAGCAGAAGGCGCTCGAGAAACTGCACGAGTTCACGCCGCATGTCGGCTATCCCGACAAGTGGCGCGACTATTCCGGTCTGGTGATCAAGCGCAACGATCTTGTAGGCGATGTCGAGCGCAGCGATGTGTTCGAGTGGCATTACCGTCTCGACCGCATCGACCAGCCGGTGGACCGCAACGAATGGGGAATGACCCCACCGACGATCAATGCGTATTACACGCCGGTGCTCAATTCGATCTTCTTCCCGGCTGCGATTCTGCAACCGCCATTCTTCGATCCCAGCGCCGACGACGCCGTGAACTATGGCGGCATCGGCGTGGTGATGGGTCACGAGATCGGCCACGGCTTCGACGATCAGGGCAGCAAATATACCGGTCTCGGCGTGTTGCAGAGCTGGTGGACGGATGAAGACCGCAAGGCATTCGAGAGCCGCGTGTCGAATCTAGGTTCGCAATTCGACTCTTATGAAGAGCTGCCGGGTCTGCATGTGAACGGCAAGCTCACCATGGGCGAGAACATCGGCGATCTCTCCGGTGTCGCGATTTCGCTGCAGGCGTACCATTATTCGCTCGGCGGCAAGCCCGCGCCAGTGATCGACGGCTTCACAGGCGACCAACGATTCTTCCTCGGCTTTGCGCAAGTTTGGCGTGGAAAATATCGCGAGGGCGCGATGCGCTCGCAGATCCTCTCCAATCCCCACAGCCCGCCGCATTGGCGAGTCGATGGACCGGTGCGCAACGTCGATGCGTGGTACGACGCATTCGGCGTGAAGCCTGGTGACAAATACTATCTGCCGCCCGATCAACGCGTGCATATCTGGTGATCAGCGCGCGCAACGGCATTCGTCCGATGCGTTGCCACAAAAACAAATCAGCCCGGCCGCATGGCCGGGCTGCTTGCAACATAGATCGCTAGACTCGTTCGAAATCAGAACTGGCGATTGAGAGCAACGCGGACGAGAGTGCCGTCGAATTTGGTGCGGGCACCGATCGACAGGCCTTCCGCGGCAGTATTGTCATCCTGCGGAGCTACCGCGTAACGATCGCTTCCAAGATTGTAGTAGAGGCCCTCGAT
>DASZML010000079.1:0-11725 GCA_035551875.1 Rhizomicrobium sp. | reverse complement strand
CCTCGGTGCGACTGCATCAGCGCGTTGGCTTTCGCCACATCGGGACTTACGACCAAATCGGCCGCAAATTCGGGGAATATTGGGACGTGGGATTGTTCGAGCGCTCGATGTGAGACGGCTGCGCCACCTAGGTCTTGCTTTGCGCCTTTCCAGCCTTGTCGAGCGCGGCGAAGTCCTGGTCGCTGAGCGAGATGTCCACCGCGGCGACGTTTTCTTCCAGATGGTTAACCTTGGACGTGCCGGGTATGGGCAGCATGACGGGCGAGCGCTTCAACACCCACGCCAGCGCGATCTGGCTCGGCGCGGCTTCGTGTTTCTTCGCGATCTCACCGAGCACACTGCCTTCCTTCGCCAGATCACCGGCGGCGAGGGGAAACCACGGAATAAAACCGATGTTGTGCTTCTCGCAATATTCGAGAACCTTTTCGCTGCCGCGATCGACGAGATTGTATTTGTTCTGAACGGTTGCGATTTTGAAGTGCTTTTGAGCCGCTTCAATCTCCTCGACACTCACCTCGCTCAGACCGGCATGTTTGATAATGCCGTCCTTTAGCATCTTCGCGATGGTCGCGAATTGATCATCACGCGGCGACTTGGGGTTGATGCGATGAAGTTGCCACAAGCCAATCTGTTCGACGCCCAAATTCTTCAAACTCTTTTCGGCTTCGGCGCGAAGGCTCGCCGGTGTCGCGTTCGGCACCCAATTGTCAGGACCGGGACGATCCAAACCGCCTTTTGTCGCAATCAACATGTTTTTGAACGGATGGAGCGCTTCGCGCAGCAGTTTCTCGGACGTGTCGGGGCCATACGCAGCGGCCGTATCGATGAAGTTCACGCCCAGTTCGGGAAGGCGCTTCAGCGTGCGCAGGCATTCGGCCCTGTCGGCCGGTTCTCCGAAGATACCCTCGCCGGTGATGCGCATGGCGCCGTAGCCAAGGCGGTGAATGGCGATTTCGCCTCCAACTTCGAAGGTTCCGGACTTGGCGGCGTTGGAAGGTGTCACGGGGCAATCCTTTGGTGATGAATGAGGATAGCGCCCCACGGCGGCTCACGTTCCAAATCCTTGATTCAAAAGAGGGCTCGCAAGCCGCAATGGGCGCAAAGCCTTTCAAAAGCAGGGCCTAGCCCCGCCCGGAATCCCCTGCTATACGGCCCGCCTTCCGGCGCGCACTGATAATAAGGTGCACGGCGAGGGGGTCGCGCGCGGACGTGGCGGAATTGGTAGACGCACTGGATTTAGGTTCCAGCGACGCAAGTCGTGGGGGTTCAAGTCCCTTCGTCCGCACCAATTAGCGCGGCGAAGTCGGATTTGGGAACGTAGGAAGAGCAGATGCAGATCACAGAGACGGTCAACCAGGACCTCCGCCGCGAATATAAAATCGTCATTCCGGCGAACGACCTCGAGAAGCGCCTCAGCGGCAAGATCGAAGAGATCAAGCCGCGTATGAACCTGAAGGGATTTCGTCCCGGCAAGGCACCCGTCGCGCATCTGAAGAAGACGTTCGGCAAGCAGATGATGAGCGAGATCGTCGAGCAGGCCGTCAATGAATCCAGCCAGCAGGCTGTGAAAGACAATAACCTGAAACCCGCATTCCCGCCCCGCATCGAGCCGGTTGGCGATGTGCAGCAGGTCATCGACGGAAACGCCGATCTGGAATTCACCGTGAAGGTGGATTTGATGCCGGACTTCGACGTCACTGATGTTTCGAAACTGGAAGTCGAGAAGCTGGTTGCCGATGTGACCGACGCCGATATCGACGAAGCGGTCGCCAAGCTAGCCGAGCAGACGCGCTCTTACGCGGATCGCGGCGAAGGCGAAGCGGCGGAAGACAAAGACCAGGTGGTCATCGATTTCGTCGGCCGCGTCGACGGCGAAGAATTTCCGGGCGGCAAGGCGGAAGGTTTCAACCTCGTTCTCGGATCGAACCAGCTCATTCCCGGTTTCGAAAGTCAGATCGTCGGCATGAAGGCCGGCGAAACGCGCGATGTGAACGTGACGTTCCCCGCCGATTATCCGGAAGCCAAGCTCGCTGCGAAACCCGCGGTGTTCGAAGTGACCGTGCAAACGGTCAAGGCACCGGAAGCGGTTGCTATCGACGACGAACTCGCGAAAAAGCTCGGTCTGGATTCGCTTGACGTACTCAAGGATCGCGTGCGCGACCAGATCAAGACGGATTTTGCGCGCGCCAGCCGCTTGCATCTGAAGCGCCGGATTTTGGATGCGCTTGACGAGAAGCATAGCTTCTCGTTGCCGAGCACGATGGTCGAAGGAGAGTTCGACTCCATCTGGAAGGCGGTGCTGGCCGAACTGGAACGCGAAGGCAAAACCTTTGCCGACGAAGGCAAGACCGAAGACGAGCTCAAGAAGGAATATCACGACATCGCCGAACGGCGCGTGCGTCTTGGTCTGGTGCTGGCGCGTCTCGGTGAGCAGAACGGCATCTCGATTGCACCGGACGAGATCAATCGCGCGATCGCGATGCGCGCGCGCCAGTTCCCCGGCCAGGAGCAACAGGTCTATCAGTTCTATTCGACCAACCCGCAAGCGATGGCCGAAATCCGCGCGCCGATCTTCGAAGAGAAGGTCGTGGACTTCATCTCCGAACTCGCGACCGTGACCGAGAAGAAAGTCGATCGCGAAACGCTATTCATGGATCCGGATGAAGCAGCCGAAAAGCTGGACGAGAAGTCGGGCGCGGAGAAGAAGACGAAGAAAGCAAAGAAGGAAGACTAGTCTTAGCACCTTCGCAAATATGAATTTGGCCCGGTCATCCGGGCCATTTTCTTTTTCACACCGTATGCTCGTGCACCAGCGCGCAGTTCGCGTCGTCGGTTACCTCAACTTGGATGGTCGAGTGCGGAATGCCGAAGCGGTGCTTCAGCTCGTCCGATATTTTGTGCAGCGCTTCGTCGCCGGGATGGCCGTCGAGAATCACCATGTGACACGTGAGGGCGGTTTCCGTGGTGCTCATCGGCCAGACGTGCAGGTCGTGGATGGCGCAAACGCCGGGGCATTTCTCCAGGAACACGCGAACCGCTGCGATGTCGATACCGGCGGGAACGCCTTGCAAGGTCATGCTGAGTGAATCGCGCAGCAGCGACCATGTTCCGGCGACGATCACCAGCGAGATGCCGAGGCTCACAACCGGATCGACCCATTGCCAATGCGTCAGCGCGATCACCAAACCTGCGATCACGACCCCCAACGAGATCGCGGCATCTCCGGCCATGTGCAGGAAGGCTCCGCGGATATTGAGGTCGCCTTTTCGACCGCGCAGGAACATCAAAGCCGTCAGCGTGTTGATGACGATGCCGACAGCCGCGACAATCATCACGATCTTTCCAGCCGCATCTTGCGGATGAAACAAACGCTGGATCGCTTCGAGCGCGATGGCGCCTGTCGCCACCAGCAACAGCACGCCGTTTGCGAGCGCAGCCAAAATCGATGAACTGCCCATGCCGTAGGTGAAACGCTGCGATGGCGCGCGCTTTGCCAGCACGCTGGCGAACCATGCCATCGCAAGGCCGAGAACGTCGCTCAGATTGTGTCCGGCGTCGGCAATCAGCGCGACGGAATGGCCAATGATACCGAACGCGACGCCGACGCATACGAAAGCCGCGTTCAGCGTGATCCCGACGGCGAATGCCGTGCCGAACTGCGTCGGCGCATGGCTGTGCCCGTGATGGCCAGGCGCGTGGCCGTGTTGATCGTGGTGATCGTGCGCGTGGTCGTGATGCGTGGACAAGCTCAACCCTCCACGAACACGATAACAACCGCCAGCACGCAAAGCACCAGCCCCAAAATGCCGCTCTCGTATTTTTCGACGGCCTCGAGGCGCACGCGATTGAGACCGGAGAGCGTGAGCGCAGTGAACAGGATCATTCCCGCCGTTGTCGCAATCGCCAGCACAAGGCTGGACAAAACAAAACCGCGCCACCCCAACCTTACAGCCGAGACATAAATCGGCAGGAATCCTTCGCAGGGCGAGAAGGTGAGCAGCGCGAGTAGTCCCATGATCGCAGCCCGGTCCGTGGTGCGATGCACATGTGTTGGGCCGTGTTCTTCCGCGAGCAACGGCACGGCATGCTCATGATCATGATCATGGTCATCGTGATCGTGGTGATGATGATCGTGCACATGGCCGTGATCGTGCGGATGATCGTGGCGATGGAGAAAATGCGCGTGACCGTGTCCCAAGAACTGCCGCACGAGAAAGAACAATCCGACGGCAAACAACACGCCGCCCGCAATCCAGGGAAAGATGTGTCCCGTCCAGCGATCCACCGTCATGCCGGCGAGCGCGACGAGTACGCCGAGAAACGTCGTGAATGCGGTATGTCCCAGCGCCGCAAATCCGGTGATCGTGAGTGTCTTGCCGTGACTCCAGCCTTGTGCGCGGCCGGTGAGTGCGAACGGAAGCCAATGCGTCGGGATAGCGGTGTGAAAGAACGCGACCGTGAATCCTGCGGTCAGGATCGAAAAGATCAGCGGTTCGTTCATGCCGCAGTCCTAGCGCCACACGCGCTGCCTGCGCAAACGCCAAGGGAAATCACGTGTGCCCGACGATTTCGCAGAACTTCTTCATGTCGATGTTCCCCCCGGAGACAATGGCGACGATAGGACCATCGCCGGCTCTTCCGGTTAGCGCGGCGGCCAACGGCAACGCGCCTGCGCCTTCCGATATGACCCGCGCTTTTTCGGCCATCAGGCGCATGGCGTTTTTCGTTTCCTCCAACGTCACAACAATGTAGCCATCCACCAACGGCTTCATGCGCTCCCACATGCGTGGGAACACGCTCTTGCCGCCAGCGCCGTCCACGAACGAAGCCTGCCACGCATCGAAAACCTGCGGCGATCCCTTCTGATGTGAGAGCGCCGCCGGCGCCGCCGTTTCCGGTTCCGCGCCGAAAATCTTCACGTTCGGGTTGCTCGCCTTGATGGCGCTACCCAGTCCCGTGACCAGACCGCCGCCACCGATCCCGCCGATGACCGCCGCGACATCTGGCGCGTCCTCGAGAATCTCCAAACCCATCGTCGCATTGCCCGCGATGAAATTGTGATCGTCGAACGGGTGGATGAACGTACCGTCGATACCGGCAAAGGACCGCGCTTCCATTGCCTTCCAAGCGACATCAAAAGGGACCGGCACCAGCTTCGCGCCGAGCGCTTTCATCCGTTCCTTTTTCGATTCCGGCGCGGTGTCGATCACGACGACGGAGCAGGGCACGCCGGCTTGCCGCGCAGCGTATGCAACGCCTTGTCCTGCATTGCCGGCGCTGATCGTCCACACGCCGCGCTTGCGTTCGGTCTCCGACAGCATTGCGACAGCATTGGCCGCTCCACGCAGTTTGTAAGCGTTGATCGGCTGCAAATTTTCCAGTTTCAGGCGAATGTCGGGAAATCTCGGCCCCATCTGCAATCGAACCAGCGGCGTGCGCTGAATGGTGGACGCGATACGCTTTCGGGCATCACGTATTTCATCCAGCGTGATAGGGCGGACGGCTTCAAGAGCAGTGGGCATTTCACATATCCTCACGGCGGGACTGGCGATCGCCAAGATGCCCGAAGCGCATGCAAAATCCAAAATTCAACGTTTCCCAACTCTCTGCTAGATTGCACTCCGCTGAACAGGGGCAGGGATGATTTTCGAACAGGTCGCGACCGGCGGTTGCCAATCCTATCTGATCGGCTGCGAGGAGACATGCTCGGCGGCGCTCATCGATCCGGAGGCGAGCCAGATCGGTCGCTATGAGGCGCTTGCAGTGCGCGACGGTCTGCGCATCCGTTTCGTCATCGATACGCACACCCATGCCGATCATTTTTCCGCCACCAAACAAATCGCCGGCGACTTCAACGTCCCCGTGGTGATGCACCGCGACAGTCCGGCGCCCTTCGCCACGTTGCGGCTCGACGATGGCGATATGCTGGCGGTGGGAAATCTGCGCATCCACGCGATGCACACGCCGGGACACACGCGAGATTCCATGTGCCTCCTCCTGGACGATCGCGTTTTCACAGGAGACACGTTGCTCATCGGCGGCACAGGGCGCACTGACCTGCCGACGGGCGATCCCGACATGCTGTTCGACAGTCTGTTCGGAAAGCTGCTGAAGGTCGATCCAAAAACCTTGGTCTATCCCGCGCACGATTACAAAGGCCGCAGCCATTCGACCATCGGCGAAGAACTCGCAAGCAATCCGCGTTTGCAAAAGCGCGAGCGCAAGGATTTCGTGGAGATGATGCGCAGCCTCAATCTCACCGCGCCGACACACCTGACCGAAGCGCTTCGCACCAATATGAGTGGTGGCAAGACGGTGATGCAGTTGCTCACCAATGCGACGCGGCATGTTCCCTTCGTGTCGCTCGATGAACTCAGGTCGCGCATCGAGCATCGCGCCAACAATATGATGATCCTCGATGTACGCGAAAAAGACGCGTTCGCAAGCGGCCATGTGCCCGGCGCGCGCCATCTGCCACGCGGGCAATTGGAACTGCGGGTGAACGACGATCTCCCTGATCCCACATTGCGCATCGTGGTCTATTGCGAATTCGGGAAAATCTCGACGCTTGCGGCGGCGACATTGCGCGAGCTTGGGTTTCTGCGCGCATCCGCACTGGATGGCGGCATGAAGGCATGGCGTGACGGCGGATTCCCCGTCGAAACGTGATGGCAATATCCCTTGTCACCCAAGGGTCGAATTAACGCGCGCTTCACTCTATATAAGTCACGTTGACAGCGCGCTTCGCTGCATCCCAACCTCTAATACCGAATCAGGAGGTCCCATGAAGGACCCACGCGACGTTTACATGAATACGCTTGTGCCGATGGTGGTCGAACAGACCGCGCGCGGCGAGCGGGCTTACGACATCTACTCCCGCCTGTTGAAGGAGCGCATCATCTTCATCACAGGGCCGGTCGAAGATTACGGCGCCAGCTTGATCACCGCGCAGCTTCTGTTTCTTGAGGCCGAGAACCCCAAGAAAGAGATCGCGATGTATATCAATTCGCCGGGCGGCTACGTGACAGCCGGCATGGCGATCTACGACACGATGCAATACATCCGCCCGAAGGTTCAGACACTGTGCGTTGGACAGGCGGCGTCAGCGGCTTCACTTTTGTTGTGCTCGGGAAACAAAGGTGAACGGTATTGCCTGCCGAACTCGCGAATCCTCGTTCATCAGCCAAGCGCCTCTTACTACGGGCAAGCGGCGGATATCGCGCGCCACGCTCAGGAAATCGTGAAGCTGAAGCGCCGCCTGAATGAGATTTACGCGAAGCACACAGGCCAAACCGTTGAGGCGGTTGAAAAGATGCTGGATCGGGATACTTATCTGACCGCGGAGGAGTCGAAGGCCTTTGGGTTAATCGACGAAGTCCTCGCCCGGCGTCCGGATCAAGCGGAAGCGAGTTCCTGAACAGTCATTTCCAGCGATTCGCTGGGTTTTGTGTCGGTTTAAAGAATTCTTGATCGGGCTGGCGCTAACGTGGTCGAATGATCGGGGGTGATCCGATTTGGGTTGGCGTGGGTTGTGCAAGGCGTTGTCCGGACAGGACAATGCAGTCTTTGAGGGCGGATTCGCCCAGGAGCGTCAATGAGTAAGGCTGGCGGCGGCGAGTCCAAGAACACTCTCTACTGTTCCTTTTGTGGAAAGTCTCAGCATGAGGTCCGCAAGCTGATCGCGGGTCCGACTGTGTTCATCTGCGATGAATGCGTCGAACTCTGCATGGAAATCATCCGGGAAGAGAACAAGACATCCTTCCTGAAGTCGCGCGACGGCGTTCCGTCGCCCCAGGAAATTTTCAAAGTCCTCGACGATTATGTCGTCGGCCAGGCGCACGCGAAGAAGGTTCTCTCCGTCGCTGTGCACAATCACTACAAGCGCATCAATTCGAGCGGCAAGAACGGCGACGTCGAGTTGGCAAAATCCAACATCATGCTGATCGGCCCGACGGGCTGCGGCAAGACGCTGCTCGCGCAGACGTTGGCGCGCATCCTCGATGTGCCATTCACGATGGCGGATGCCACGACGCTGACCGAAGCCGGTTATGTCGGTGAAGACGTCGAGAACATCATCCTCAAGCTGTTGCAATCCGCCGACTACAATGTCGAGCGCGCGCAACGCGGCATCGTCTATATCGACGAAGTCGACAAGATCAGCCGCAAGTCGGACAATCCGTCGATCACCCGCGACGTCTCGGGCGAGGGCGTGCAACAGGCGCTGCTCAAGATCATGGAAGGCACGGTTGCGAGCGTTCCCCCGCAAGGCGGTCGCAAACATCCGCAGCAGGAATTCCTGCAGGTCGATACCACGAACATTCTTTTCATCGTGGGCGGCGCCTTCGCCGGTCTCGACAAGATCATCTCCGCGCGTACCAGCGGCACATCGATGGGTTTCGGCGCGAATGTGCGCAGCGCGGACGAGCGCGGCACCGGCGAAATCCTGCGCGAAGTAGAGCCGGAAGATCTGTTGAAGTTCGGCCTCATTCCGGAATTCATCGGTCGCCTGCCCATTCTGGCGACATTGGGTGATCTCAGTGAACCGGCGCTGATCGAAATTCTTACGCGCCCCAAGAACGCGTTGGCCAAGCAGTATCAGCGCATGTTCGAGATGGAAGGCGTGAAGCTGCGCTTTCAGGAAGAAGCGCTGCATGCCATCGCCAAGAAAGCCATCGCCCGCCGCACCGGCGCGCGGGGCCTGCGCTCCATCATGGAATCCTTCCTGCTCGAGACGATGTTCGAACTCCCGACGCTGAACGGCGTGCAGGAAGTCGTCGTCACCGGCGATGTGGTAGAGGGCAAATCGCGCCCGCTCTACACCTATTCCGACAAAGCCGAACCGCAGCAGAAGAGCGCGGGTTAAAGGCCGCAACTTTCTTATGCTATTGCATGAAACGGCGCGCAGCGATGCGCGCCGTTCGCTTTGCGGCGCCGTGCGAAACCGCTAGGTCTCGTGCATGAGCGAAGCGCGTTGGAGCGATCTATTCACCCGGGCCTTGCTGCCGCGCGTGATGCTTGTTTGCTTCGGCATCTGGCTCAACGCCGCGGACTCGCTGGTCACCGTCACGATCATGCCGAGCGTCGTGCGCGCCATCGGCGGTTACGCGTA
The DNA here is from genome assembly GCA_035551875.1 of Rhizomicrobium sp. Lineage (GTDB taxonomy): Bacteria > Pseudomonadota > Alphaproteobacteria > Micropepsales > Micropepsaceae > Rhizomicrobium. Next base: position 2,616 of record DASZML010000079.1, on the reverse strand, counting down.
CTTCGCGTGGCCGGTGGCGGCGTATCTATTGGGCTCGATCATGGGCGGGGCGACGGCGGGATATTTCGCGCACACACGCGGACTTCGCGCGGCGCTGATCGCGGCTTCTATACCTTATATCCTTGGATGCGCCATGAGCGCAGTTGCGGACACGATGGCACTGTTTCTCATCGGACGCTTGCTGCAAGGCTTGGCTGCGGGGGCGATCGTCGGGCTTTGTTACGTCGCAACGAGTGTGTTGTTTCCACCGACTCACTATCGGCGCATTATGGCGGCGCTGTCCGCAGTATGGGGCATCGCGACTTTGCTCGGTCCGTTGCTCGGCGGATTGTTCGCGAAAGGCAGCGAGTGGCACATAGTCTTTTGGATGTTCGCCGCGCAGGGCGTGGTCTTCGCAGCGGCCATCGTCGCGCTGGTGCCGAATGCCGATGCGTCCGATGAAACCAAAATCCCCGCACGCACGTTGGCGCTGCTTACCGTCGCGGTGATTGCCAATCTCATCGCGGGTGTGGCCGGAAATCTTGCACTGTCGGCGGCACTCGTTGTGACAACGATTGCGTTCCTGTTTCTGGCTTTGCGCGCCGATGCAGGCGCAAAGGCGCATCTGTTCCCGCGCGGCGTCGCCGATCCGCGCAATCTGGCGGGGCAGGGTTACATCGCGATCTTTCTGCTGAACGGCAGCACCATTGGCTACGGGCTCTACGGCGCCGCGATCCTGCAGACCGCTTACGGGCTGTCGCCGCTATACGCCGGCTATGTCGTCGGCGCGGAAGCGATGGGCTGGACGCTCACAGCGCTTTTCGTCGCCGAACTTCCACACACCTCGGAAGGCTTCTGGATTCGTGCCGGTGCGGTGGTTGCTGTTGCCGGCATCGCCTCGATGATCTTCACGCTCTCCAGCGGCGTACTTGCGGCGGTGATTGTTTCCGCACTCTTGCTCGGCGGAGGATTCGGAATGTTCTGGGCGTTTCTCACGCGCCGGATTCAGGAGCTTCTCCCGCCATCGGAAAAGACGCATGGGGCTGGCGCGATTCCCGGCGTGCAGATGCTGAGCAATGCGATTGGCGCCGCGTTTTGCGGGCTGGAAGCAAACGCGCTCGGCGTCGGTCATGGTTTCACGCGCGAAAATGTTCTCGCTGCGGCAGTGTGGCTATTTGCCTGTGCAGTTCCCGCGGCGCTCGCGGGATTGTTTTTCGCTTGGCGCATCGGCGGCGCGCGGATGCCGGAAACCGCCGTGGTTACGGCGCGGTAGTGACGTTATTTCAGGTTCCACGGCATGTTTCTGTGTGCGGTTCCCGCACTTCTTGAAACGTTCTCAAGGTGTGACCATCTTAACAATTCGGAATCGGCCCCGTGCGGGCGATTTTAACAGCTTCCGTAAGCCCAGTTGGGTTACGGTGGGCATAGAATCCCGGCAAGCACAGCAGCTTCTCCGGGCAGGAGATGAGTATGTCTGACCAGGACGTCGTGAATACGCCGAAGGAAACGGGCGGCCAGATGGCGCCGGTGCTGCCTTTGCGCGACATCGTTGTTTTCCCCCACATGATCGTTCCGCTTTTCGTCGGCCGCGAGAAATCCGTGCGCGCGCTCGAAGAAGTGATGAACGATGAAAAACAGATTTTGCTGCTGACGCAGAAGAACGCTTCGGAGGACGATCCAACCGCCGACGGCCTTCACACCATCGGCACGATGGCGACTGTGCTTCAGCTTTTGAAACTCCCCGACCAGACGGTTCGCGTTCTGGTCGAGGGCAAGTCTCGCGCGCGCGTGACCGGCTTTGTGCCGCGCACCGATTTCTTCCAGGCAACGATGGAAAAGATCGCCGACGAGGCGGGCGAAGGCAAAGAAACCGAAGCCTTGATGCGCACGGTGAAAACCAACTTCGAGCAGTACATCAAGCTGAACAAGAAAGTGCCGGCGGAGACGCTGGCTGCGGTCGCACAGATCGAAGACCCGGCGAAGCTCGCGGACACGGTCGCCTCGCATCTGTCGGTGAAGATCTCCGATCGCCAATCGCTGCTCGAGACGCTCAACGTCACGCAGCGGCTTGAGAAGGTGATGTCGTTGATCGAATCCGAAGTCGGCGTGTTGCAGGTGGAGCGCAAAATCCGCAGCCGCGTGAAGCGCCAGATGGAGAAGACGCAGCGCGAGTACTATCTCAACGAACAGCTCAAGGCGATCCAGAAAGAACTCGGCGAAGGCGACGAAGGCCGCGACGAGATGAACGAGCTGGAAGAGCGTATCCGCAAGACCAAACTCTCCAAGGAAGCGCGCGAGAAAGCCGCCGCCGAAGTGAAGAAGCTGCGTTCGATGTCGCCGATGTCGGCGGAAGCCACGGTCGTGCGCAACTATCTCGACTGGCTGCTCTCATTGCCGTGGGGCAAGAAGTCCAAGGTCAAGAAGGACATCAAACTCGCCGAAGACATCCTGCACGAGGATCACTACGGCCTCGACAAGGTGAAAGAGCGCATTCTGGAATACCTCGCGGTGCAGCAGCGCGCCGGCAAGATCAAGGGGCCGATCCTGTGCCTCGTCGGTCCGCCGGGTGTTGGCAAGACCTCGCTTGCGAAGTCGATCGCGCGCGCCACGGGCCGCGAATACATCCGCATGTCGCTC
>DASZML010000078.1:0-6175 GCA_035551875.1 Rhizomicrobium sp. | reverse complement strand
CATCTCAAGCAATATGTCAGTGAGCGGCACGGTCGCGCTTTGGACGCGCCGGAGTCGCTGACGCAAGCCGATCCCGGCGTGGTGATCGTGATGTCGCGCGGTTTTGCGAAAGAGATTGCGGACGAAGCGAAGTCGCTCGCGCCGCGCGCGGAAATCATTTTCTACAGCGATTTGATGGCGCGTGCGCGCCAGGCGGCATAACACATGGCGAAGCTCATTCCATTGCGCGGCAAGCACCTGCCCGCTGCGGCCAAAACGGCCATTCCCGAAAACCTTATTGCCGACGTCGTCAATGCCGCGCGCTTTGTGCGTCAGCATTCCATTGCCTCGATCTATCACGCGGGTTCGGGACATCCCGGCGGCGCCATGTCATCGGCCGATATTCTGGCGTCCCTGTTCGGCGCGGAATTGAATTTCTGGGCTGATAATGTTTCCGATCCGCATCGCGACCGTTTTGTTTTGTCCAAGGGCCACGCTGCGCCCGCCCTCTATGCGGTCGGCGCCTATTACGGCTTTTGCGATAAGAAAGAATCGCTCGCGCTTCGCAAGTTGAACAGCAAATTCCAGGGCCATCCGCATGTGCTGGATATGCCGTGGGTCGAGACGAGCACCGGTTCGCTGGGGCAGGGGTTCTCCGTCGCGCTCGGTATGGCGATGGGCTTGCGAATGCAAAAGAGCCAGGCGCGTGTGTACACGCTGCTTGGTGACGGCGAATTGCAGGAAGGCGAAGTTTGGGAAGCGGCGATGTGCGCCGTGCATCATAAGCTCGACAATCTCTGCGCCATCGTCGACTACAACAAGCTGCAAAGCGACGACCGCAATGACAACATCATGCGGCTTGAACCGCTCGCTGCGAAATTCCGCGCGTTCGATTGGGCGGTGATCGAGATCGATGGCCACAACGTTCCGGAAATTCTCACCGCGTTTCGCCGCGCATCGGCGACACATCTTCGCCCCTCGTTGGTGATTGCGCACACGATCAAGGGCAAAGGCGTCGGCTATATGGAAAACGTCCCCACCTGGCACGGCAGCGTGAAGTTCACGCGCGAGCAGGCGGAAGAAGCGCTGGGCGATCTGGGTGCCTCGCGCGAAGAAATTGCGGAGTATCTGGCATGAGCGTGGCACCCGCATTGATTGCGCAAGGCAGTGATTCCTTGCGTGAAGCATTCGGCAAGGCGCTCACTGGTCTTGCCGATGAATTTCCAAACGTCGTTGTGCTCGACGCTGACATCGCTGGCGGCACCGGCGTGCATCATTGGCGCAAGGCGCATCCAGATCGCTTTATCCAATTTGGCATCGCCGAACAGAACATGATGGCGGCGGCTGGCGGTCTGGCGGCAACGGGATTGATCCCGATCGTCACCACATTCGCTGTCTTTTGTTTGCGTGCGGTGGAACAGGCGCGCTTGTCGCTCGCCTATGCGAAACGCAACGCAAAGATCGTGGCATCGCATCCCGGCCTCGATGTCGGTCCCGATGGCGGTTCGGCGCAGGCTTTGGAAGATCTCGCGGCGTTTCGCGCCATCCCCGGCATGACGGTGATCTCACCGGCCGATCCCACGGAGATGGCGCTTGCGACGAAAGCGATGCTGGAATTCGACGGTCCGGTATACATGCGCACAGGCCGCAGCCCGGCGAAACGCGTGTTCGGAGACGATCATACTTTTCAAATCGGCAAAGGCACTCTTGTGAGCGATGGCAAAGACGTCACGATCGTTGCCTGCGGTGTGGAAGTCGCGCGCGCAGTTGAAGCGGCGGAGTTGCTCGCTGCGGATGGAATCAAAGCACGCGTCGTGAACATGGCGACGATCAAACCGATCGATGCCGAGCTGCTCACGCGCTGCGCCAAGGAAACAGGCTGCTTCGTCACCTGTGAAGACCACAACATCCATGGCGGGCTCGGCAGTGCGGTCGCGGAATCGCTCGCCGCCACAAAGCCATCCCCGATTGAATTCGTCGCGGTGAAGGACGTGTTCGGTGCGTCTGGCGAGCCGGAAGAATTGGCGGAAGCCTATGGCCTGACGGCGCCGCATATCGCGCAAGCCGCCAAACGCGCCATCGCCCGCAAGAAGAAGAACTGATGTCGCGATTTTCACTGTCCGGGAAAATCGCGGTGGTGACCGGCGGCAGCCGCGGCATTGGCCGCGCTATTGCGCTTGGTTTGGCGGAAGCAGGCGCGGATGTTGTTCTGACCTATAAGTCCAACCGCGGGGAAGCCGACAAGGTTGTTGCCGATATCGAAAAGCATGGCCGCCGTGCACTTGCCGTGCAGATGAATGTGGCGGATCGCGCCAGTGTGGAAGCCGCCGCGAAGAAGGCCGATGCGTTCGGCGCTATCGCCGTGCTCGTGAACAACGCCGGAATCAACAAGCCAACCGATTTCGACAAGGTGACGGACAGCGATTGGGACGAGATCGTCGACACCAATCTCAAAGGCCCGTACATCGTGGTACAAATCTTCCTGCCGTTACTCGCAAAATCCGGCGGCGGCAGCATCGTGAACATCTCGTCGGTGAGCGGCCAGTATGGCGGCCCGCGCACCGCGCATTACGCAGCATCGAAAGCGGGGCTGATTTCGCTGGCGCAAGTAATCGCTCGGTTTGGCGCACAATATAATGTGCGCTCCAATACCATCGCGGCTGGCTTGATCGCTTCCGATATGGCGGCTGCCGGTATGGCGGCAGCGAGTGTTCAGAAAGCAGCAGACGGCATCGTTCTGAAACGTCTCGGTGAGCCGCGTGAAGTGGCCGATGCCGCGGTGTTTCTCGCGAGCGATGCGTCGTCTTACATCACCGCGCAAACCCTCAATGTGAATGGCGGGCTCTACTTCTGATGACCGGCAAAGCGATCCTCATCGTTTCGGGCGGCGTGGAAGCGGCAGATGCCGCCAAACGTGCGAAGGAAATGGGTCTGTACGTGATCGTATCCGATCGCGATCCCGAAGCGCCGGGATTCGCGTTCGCGGATTCATGCATTCTTGCCGACGTCTACTCGCCAGAAGAAACAGGTGCCGCGGCGGAGCGTTATTCGCGCAAGCTGCGCAAAATCGATGGCGTGATCTGTGTTGCCGCCGATGCACCGGTGACGGCGGCGACGGTTGCGCAGCGGCTCGGTCTTCCGGGCATATCTGTCGAGAGCGCCAAGCTGGCTTGCGACAAGCTGGCGATGAAAGAAAAATTTCTGGCGGCAGGCGTGCCGATACCGTGGTTCTCCGCGGTCTCGACGCCGCAAGCGTTGCAGCGCCTCGCTGTTTCCCAGGGCCGTAATCTTGTGATCAAGCCGGTGGACTCGCGTGGATCGCGCGGCGTGCAGCGCGTTGAGCAGGTATCCGATCTCAACAAGGCGTTCGCCCTCGCGCAACAACATTCGCCGACCGAACGCGTAATGGTCGAGCAATATCTATCGGGCCCGCAAGTCTCGACAGAGTCTGTGATCGTGAACGGCAAGTGCTACACGCCGGGATTCTCGGATCGCAATTACGAGTATCTGGAGCGTTACGCGCCGTTCTTCATCGAAAATGGCGGCGATCTTCCCAGTCAGTTGCCGGAAGACACGCAAGCGAAAGTGCGTGATGTCGTTGCGCGCGCGGCATCTGCACTCGGTATCACGACCGGCACGGTGAAGGGCGACATCGTCATTCACAAAGGCGAGCCGCATGTGATCGAGCTTGCGGCACGCTTATCCGGCGGGTTCTTCTGCACCCGCGAGATTCCAATGAATACCGGCGTCGACTTCGTTGGCTGCGCGATTCGCGTGGCTCTGGGTGAAAATGTTTCGCCGGAAGAGCTGGAGCCAAAGCATCAAACGCCGGTGATCCAGCGTTACGCATTTCCCAAACCCGGTCGCGTTGTCTCAGTGACCGGCGCGGATGAGGCGCGGAAAATCGCCGGCGTCACAGAAGTAATCGTGACGGCGAAGCCGGGCGACGTCATTCCACCGGCTGGCGACAAGCGTCCGTCCGCTGCGATGGTGCTGACGACTGGCGCTTCGTACGAAGCGGCGCTCGAAGCCGCAAACGATGCGCTGTCACAGATCCGGATCGTCACGGCATGAACGCGCCGTTTCGCCAGCGCGATCTCGTTGCGGGCACAGCAACGCTGCATCTGTTCGCGGTGTTTCACCTCAACCTCGCGTTTTCGTCGATCGAAGAAGAGCAACGTGGCGAGGTAATCGAACGCTGCTATTGGCCGTTGCTCAATCTGGCCGAGAAGCATGGGCCGATCGGCATCGAGGCTACCGGTTTCACATTGGAAGAGATCGCGAAGCGCGATCCCGAGTGGATTGGCCGAGCGCGCGCGTTGATCGCGGCAAAGAAGATCGAACTGATCGGGTCCGGTTACGCGCAGATGATCGGGCCGCTGGTTCCGGCGCGCGTGACGGAAGACAATCTAAAGATCGCCAACGAGATCTATCGCAACTTGCTTGGCGTTCAGCCGACAGTCGCGTTGATAAACGAGCAAGCCTATTCGAGTGGATTGGTCGGGCTTTATCTCGATGCCGGCTATCGGGCGATCTTGATGGATTGGGACAACCCCGGCGCGCAGCATCCCAGTTGGCCAGCTGAAACGCGTTACCGCCCGCAACGCGCGCGCGGCAATGATGGCCGCACGATCGATTTGTTGTGGACCAGCACGGTCGCGTTCCAGAAACTCCAGCGTTTCGTGCACGGCGATATCGATGCGCGCGATTATCTCGGCTATCTGCGCGAGCGCTGTGGCGAGAAGGATCGCGTGTTCTGTGTATACGCTAGCGATGCCGAGATTTTCGATTTCCGCCCTGGCCGCTACAAGAGCGAAGAGAAAATCGTCGAAGGCGCCGAATGGCGGAGTATGGCGCAGGCCTTCGCGCGTATCGCGAACGAACCTGGCTTTTCGCTGATAACACCGAGCCAGGTACTTTCATCGCGGAAGTTTGGAGCAGCGCAACCGATAGCGCTCGAAACGGCGGCATGTCCAGTGCCGGTTAAGAAGCAGCGCAAATATACGCTCGCGCGTTGGGCCGTGACGGGCCGCGATGACATCGCCGTGAATGCAGCTTGCCAACGCATCTACGACGGTATGCGCAGGAGCACGGCGGCAGACTGGAAAGAGCTCTGCTATTTGTGGTCGAGCGATTTCCGTACGCACCTCACCGAAAAGCGCTGGACGGGATTTTGCGAACGTCTGAACGCCGCCGAAGCGCGCTGGGCGAAATCCGAAGCGTCCGTCGCCGTTGCGCCGCAAGGCGGCAGCGTCGAAAGCCGGTACATCGATATTGAAATGCCGACCTTAAGAGCGCGACTGGATCGGCGCCGCGGGTTGGCCATCGAGTCTTTGCAATTTACAGGGCAATGCCAGCCCGTCATCGGCGGACTGCGCCACGGTCATTTCGACGACATCGCGCTGCAAGCAGACTGGTACACGGGCGATTGCGTGTTCGAAGCGGCGGGCGAGCACAAAATCACAGACCTCGAATGGTGCGCGGCGCGTATCTGGAAGAATGTCGATGGCGACACGGTTGTGCACGGCCGGATCGAAACGCCGCGCGGGCCCATCCAAAAGACGCTGACATTCTTCGCGCGAGAGCCTCGCGTCGATTTCGATCTTACGTTCGATTGGGAGAAATGGGATCGCGGCAGTTTGCGCCTCGGCCACATCACGCTTCTGCCGGACGCGTTCGATTGGGCGAAGCTTTCCTTAACGACGCACAACGGCGGTAAGACGCCGGAAACCTTTTCGCTTAACGGACAGTCCGTCGATCACGGCGCGGCGGTTTCGTTCCTCGTGTCATCATCTTATGGCATCGGCATGACAGAAGGTTGGGCTGAGTTGGGCGACGAAACCTGCCGCGTGCGCGTTACGGTAGATCGCGCCACGGCGCCGCTTCTCGGGCTTCTCACACACCGCGAAACCGGTGGCAGCCTGTTCTGTCAGCTGCAGCTGTCTGCACTTGAACTCGATGAAACGCGCAAGCCTTCGCCATACAAAGAAGGTCCGCGCCGCTTCCGCTTTGGTATCTGTGCGGCGTGATCTTAACCGCTCGTTTACGATGCCTTTTAAGGCTCTTTAACTCTCGCACGGCACACTCGGAACCCTGACACAGGGGCACACGATGGCGCAACGCGCGGCCAAGATTTTTCTCCCGATTTCCAACGATACGGCAAATTATGAGCCGCGTCCGGCTGGCTTGCGCGATT
>DASZML010000077.1:0-8830 GCA_035551875.1 Rhizomicrobium sp. | reverse complement strand
CACGAAGCGCCGGATCAGGTCGGCGTGACCGCGAATGATATTGAAAGCTTTCTGTCGTTCATCAACGCCAACCTGCCGTCCGCAAATCTAAAGCGTTCCGACGTGCAGCACTTCTATGCAGGCTTGCGCCCACTTGTGGATGATGGATCCGGCGATACCTACGACGCCAGCCGACGTGCCGAACTCATCAATCATGCCGAAGGCGACAATCACGACGGCTTGTTCTCCGCGATCGGCGGCAAGTGGACGACATCGCGCGATCTCGCGGAAAAAACCGTGAACGCGCTGATCGCCAAGCTGGACATAAAAGCGCGGCCCTGCTCCACCCGCACATCGGCGCTACCGGGCGGCGATATTCCGCGCTTCAAGCAATTCCAGGCGCAAATGCAAGCCGAGCACGATCCCGTGCCGAACATCGAGCATCTCGCCCGTCTATATGGAACACGCGTGCATGATGTTCTCATGCTCTGCCAGAACCGGCCCGATCTGCGCCAGAGCCTTTCGGAATCGGGCGATATCGGCGCGCAGATTCTCTATGCGATACGCGAGGAAATGGCGCTGACGCTTAACGATGTCGTCATGCGCCGCACCGGCATGGGCCAGCTTGGCAATCCAGGTACAGCGAACATCGCACGCGCTGCATCCTTGATGGCGGAAGAACTCGGCTGGGACGTCGCGCGCATGGGTGCGGAGATTGCGTCGGTCGCGCCAAACTTCGCGTTGCGCGCGGGTGTGCAATGACAGCGTTCGTTGTCGTCAATCCGCGCTCTGGCGGCGGCCGCACGAAATCCGAATGGCCGAAGATTGAACAATCGCTCGCGAGCGCGTTTCCGCAGATGGAAGCGGTGTTTACTCGCGCGCGCGGCGACGCGACGAAACTTGTTCGCGCCGCCGTTCGAGAAGGCCATTCCGAAATCATCTCCGTGGGCGGCGATGGCACGATCAACGAAGCCGTCAACGGCATGTTCGATGAGCATGGTCCGATCTCGCCGGATGCAGTTTTCGGCTTCATTACCAGCGGCACAGGCGGCGATTTCCGCAAGACCTTCGGCATTGAAGCCGGTGTGGATGCCGCTGTAGCGCGATTGAAGAAATCGACGCCGCATCGCGTGGATGTCGGCCGCCTCTCCTGCATCAGCCGCACAGGCGAACCAGTCGTGCGCTATTTCATCAACATCGCGTCATTTGGGATGTCCGGTTTGATCGTGGATTCGGTCAACCGCGCGCGGATCGCGAAGTTGTTCGGCGGAAAGTTCGCTTTCGCCTTCCACAGTCTGATGGGCATGTTGCGCTATCGCGACCGCGCGGTTCGCATCCGCGTGGATGGATCGTTCGACGAGATCGCCAGCATCTCCACCGTCGCTGTTGCCAACGGACAATATTTCGGCGGCGGCATGAAGGTTGCGCCCAACGCAAAGCCGGATGACGGGCGGTTCGACGTCATCATCATGGGCGGCGGCTCGAAATCGAAAGCCGCGGCTGACCTGAAACTCATTTACACTGGTGAGCACCTGAACAATCCGTCCGTGCGCGCGCTGCGTGGCGAGAAAGTCGTGGCCGTACCCGTTGCGGAAACACGCGGGCGTCCCGTTTTGATCGAAGTGGACGGCGAAAACGCGGGCCGTTTACCAGCAACGTTCGAAATCCTGCCGAAGGCTCTCTATTTGCGTGCGTAGTCTGCTAGCGTCGCGCCTATGAGCATTGAGCGTTCGAAAATCTCCTGGAATGGATGGGGCTGGGCTGCGCATCGCGAGCAGGCGCCGATCAGTGAAGCGGTTTGGTCGTGGCTGGCGAGCGAGCTGGGTATGCCGAGCTTGTTGGCGACGCCCGCGCGTCCTTTGGAAGAATTGACAGTTGCGCCCTCACGGCTATCGGCCGCGGAACGCGCGCAGTTCGCGCAAGTTCTCGGCGAAGAGCGCGTGCGCGACGACCAATATGAGCGCGCCTTTCATTCGCGTGGCCGCTCGTATCACGATCTTCTCCATCTGCGCGCCGGCGATCTTTCGACCGCGCCCGATGCCGTGCTGTATCCGCGTGGCACCGGCGAAGTGCTGTCCGTGCTTTCGTATGCTGCGGACAACAACATTGCCGTCGTGCCTTTCGGCGGCGGCACCAGCGTTGTGGGCAGCGTCACGGGTGATGCGGGTGGCTTCAAAGCCGTCATCTCGCTCGACATGACGGGCATGGATCAGCTGTTGAATGTCGATACCATCTCGCGTGTCGCGACGGCCGATGGCGGCATTTACGGGCCGGCGCTCGACAAAGCGTTGCGCGCGCATAACGTGATGCTTGGGCACTATCCCCAATCTTTTGAGTTCTCGACACTTGGCGGATGGATCGCGCACCGCGGCGCGGGACAGCAATCCAGCCGCTATGGCAAAGCGGCACATTGGTTGGTGTCTGCAATGCTCGCTACACCACGCGGGCTCCTCACTACGGAGGATTTCCCCGCGTCATCCGCCGGCCCTCGCCTCACCGATCTCGTGCTTGGCTCGGAAGGTATCTTCGGTGTCATCACCGAAGCGAGTTTTCGCGTACAGCCGGTCCCGGCGAAGAGCGAATATGTCGGTTATCTCTTCCGCGATTTCGCGAGTGGAACGGCAGCAATCCGGCAAGCGGTGCAAGAAGGCCTCGACGTCGCGATGCTGCGTCTCTCCGACGCCGAAGAGACGCGGTTCTACCGCGGCTATGGTGCGGCCGATAAAAAACCAACAATTGGAAGCCGCATCGCCGACGCGGTCCTGCGCATGCGCAATTTCGGCGAAACCGCTTGCGCGATGATCGCTGGGTTTGAAGGCGTTGCGGAAGATGTCGCCCGCGCGCACAAACGCTTCTCGGAGATCGCGAAAGAATTCAGCGCGATGTCACTTGGCGCTTCGCAAGGTGCGCGCTGGCATCAGGGTCGCTTTCACGGGCCTTACTTGCGCGATCCCATGATGGAGCGCGGGCTTGGCGTCGATACGCTGGAAACAGCGACAAGCTGGTCGAAGATCGACGCGCTCTATGCGGCGGTGAAGAAATCGCTAGAAGATTCCATTCGCGAGACCGCGCCGCGGCCCGGCGCGCATGGCGTCGTGACATGCCACATCAGTCATTCCTATCCTGATGGTGCGAGTCTTTATTTCACGTACATTTTCCCGCGCGTGCTCGATGGCGATATCGCGCAATGGCGCACGATCAAGACGGCAGCGAGCGATGCCATCGTCGCGAATGGCGGAACGATCAGCCATCACCATGGCGTTGGCGAAGACCACCTACCGTGGATCGAAAAGGAAAAGAGCGCGCTCGGCATCGAAGTGCTGCGCGCGATCAAGACAACGCTCGATCCAAAAGGCATCCTCAATCCGGGCAAGCTTATTCCGAAGTGAGTGCTTTCTTGAGCGCCTGCGCCGCGCCGTTCAGTGCGGTCGCAGCTTGTGGCAACACCGCTTGCAGATAGATGAAATCGTGGACCATGTCGGGATAGTCTGCGACGGTCACGGTGACGCCAGCTTTCGTCAGCTTCTCAGCGTAGGCCAATCCTTCGTCATGCAGCGGATCGAAGCCTGCGAGCATCACGAAGGCCGGCGGCAAGCCGGAGAGATCATTGGCCAGCAGTGGCGAGATGCGCGGATCGGATTTGTCGGCATCGGCTGGTAGATAGTTCGCGTAGAACCAGTCGAGTGTTTTGCGTTCCAGAAAATAGTTCTGCGCGAAATCGCGCAGCGACTTCGTTTCGGTACCAATTTGCGTGACAGGAAACAGCAGCATCTGGAACGCGATCTTCGGCGTACCTTTCGCTTTCGCCTGTTGTGTGATGACCGCTGCAAGCGCGCCACCGGCGGAGTCACCGCCAACCGCCAGATGGTTCGCATCAACACCCAGCTCTGCCGCGTGTTCTTCGATCCACGACACCGCAGCGAGCGCATCCTCCACCGCCGATGGAAACTTTACCTCCGGCGACAGACGATACTCGACTGAGATCACGCGGCACTGCGATTCATTTGCGAGCATCCGGCATAGACCGTCATGCGTATCGATGCTGCCGATGACCCATCCGCCGCCGTGAAAGAACACAAGCGTGGGCAATGGCTCGCGTCCCGCAGCGACCGCTTCGTAACTGCGCGCCGCGATCTCGCCATGCTCAAGTGGAATGGAGAAATTCGCCACCTTGCCGACAGGCACATCTTTCGGGCCGGCGAGTTGCATCAACCCGGCAAAGGCTTCGCGCGCCTCGCTCGGCTGCATCTCATAGGTCTTGGGTCCGCCCATCGCGGCGACCTGGTCAAGAAAAGCTTTCAATATGGGATCGAGCGGCATCGCATATTCCAGTTTGTGCAAACACAAGTGTGCGCGAGCCCCAGCATCGCGCGCAAGCGGCACAAACAACGCGAAATTCAGTGGATGACGAGTGGACGTTCCGGGTCCAGACGCAGCGTTACGATATCGTCCAGCAACACCGACATCGCAAACCAGAAACGCGCGCGATCATGTTCGCCTTCGGACTCCAGCGTCACCGTCGCGCGGCGCGCATAGCGCACGGAATCCTCGCCATGTTCGGCGACGATATCGGCGGCAAGCTGGCACAGATCGTCCGTCCTCATGCGGCAACGCTAGGACCGCGCTGGTAAGGGGCGCGTTAACGGCTCTTCTTATGGATGACCAGAAACTCGTGTTCTTCGGCGGTCGCCGTTCGACCCAGCGCGTTATTTCGGCTGGGAAACCGGCCGAAACGCGCGATTTCCGCGCGATGCTCCATCGCGTAGGGATATTGTTGGCTATCCTTACCAAGCCGTTCGCCGATCAACGCAACGCTTCGATCCTGGTCGGCAATGCTCTCCGAATGCATGAAGGGCATGTAGAAGAACTCGCGCAGCGGTGGCTCGATCTTCATGTCAAAGCCCTGATCGATCGCATGCGCCGTAACCTCGCGTGCTTGTGCATCGGTCGCGAATGAATCTGCTGTGTCGCGAAACATGTTGCGCGGGAATTGGTCCAGAACGAGCACAAGCGCCAGCGCGCCTTCGGCGCTCTCCTGCCACCCAGCCAGCTTGCCTCGTCTCGCGGTTTGCCAGATATCGGAAAACCTCTCGCGCATGCGCGCGTCGAGAGCGGCGTCGCTGTTGTACCAACGGCTTTCGCCAACCTCGTGTGTCCAGAACGAGATTACATCGGCAGATGAAATCGTCACGGTAGTGCCGTCACGGAATCTCGATGACCTCCGGCGGCGGCGGGTTCTGGTAGAGCTTGGCGACCTGATCGGCGCGGCGATCCATCGTCGCGCGCTGGTTTACATAGCCTTTGTCCGTGATTTCGTGACCGTCCACCGATGGCGGCTCGGTCATTAGGATCACGCGCTTCACGCGGCCTGACGATCCACTGCTCGATTTATTGAATTCCGCGAAATGCTTCTGCACAAACGCACGAACCTTCGGCGCTGACACAACAGCGTCAAGACCGGAAAGCGATGCATCGTCCGCGATCTCTTTAGCCGCGGACATCACGGGCCATGCAAGCAAGCCGACGAACGGTTTGTCTTGTCCGCACACGATGCAGTCCTGCAGCAGGGGCGATGCAGCGGCGACAGCCTGCGCGCGCAACGTGCCGACGGAGACCCAGGTGCCGCTGTCGAGCTTGAAATCTTCCGTCACGCGGCCATCGAAAACGAGACCCTGCGCCGGATCGTTCTCATCCATGAACTTCGCGGCATCGCCGAGCGAGTAATAGCCTTCCTCGTCGAAAGCCTTCTGGGTGAGATCGTCGCGATTGAGGTACCCGGGCGTAACCGTCGGGCCTTTCACACGCACTTCGAGTTTCTGGCCGTTCGGAACCAGCTTCAGCGTGATGCCCGGCAGCGGAAGACCGATGAGACCGACGCGCTCCGTCAGCCAATGGACCACTGTCACGCCTTGCGTTTCGGTCGCGCCATACATCGTCGTCAACGGAATACGCTGGCCGGTGGATGCAATCGAAAGCGCCTGGATGCGCTCGTAGATATCCTGAGAAAGCGTCGCGCCGCCGTAACCGACATAGCGCATCTTGGAGAAGAAATTGTCGCGCAGCGCATCGTCGCGTTCCATAGCTTCCGCGAGCCAGCCGAACGCGATCGGCGCGGAGCCGAACACCAGCGGCGAAATCTCGCGCAAGTTTCGGATCGTCTCGTCGAACATGCCGGGGATCGGCTTGCCCATATCCAGATGCACTGTGCCGCCGGCATTGAGATTGCCGTTGAAGCCGATGTTGCCAGCAGAGATGTGGTTCCATGGCATCCATTCCAGACTCTGCGGAATCTCGTTAGGATCGGGATCTTCCACGCGCAAACCTTCGCTCGCGGCGATCGTCGCGCACATCATGCCTTGCGTCTGGATCACGCCCTTTGGCATACCCGTCGAGCCGGAAGTGAAGAGATATTTCGCAACGGTGTCGTGACTGATCTTGTCGAGCGATGCGCCGACATCGCCAGACACATTCGTCTTGAGTAGTTCGTCATACGCCGTCGTCTCGCGGTCCGGCACCGGCATCACGGTTACGACTTCCACGCCATCGAGCGGCAACGCCGCGAGCGCGCGGGCATACATCGGCCCCTGCTCCGCGAAGATCATCTTTGGCTTGGAAGTGTCGAACACATGCTTGAGTTTCGAGTGATCGCCGCTCATCAACGAATAGGCGACCGACACTGGCGCAACCGGTACGCGCGCCTTCATTGCGCCCAGCATCATCATCGCGTGCGGAATCGAATTGCCGGACAGGATCATCAGCGGCGCATCGGGACCGACGCCGCGATTGATCAGGGCCTGCGCGATGGCATTGGCGCGCACATTTGCTTCGCCGTAGGTGACGTAGTGCCAATCGCCCGTCTTGCCATCGGGCAGCATTTTGCGCTGGCCGATGAAGTTGCGTTCTGGGTGCGCCGCCGCCTTCTCTTCCAGGATATGCGCGATGGAACGCTGCATCTCGCCGATGGGATGATTGGACGAGATGTAGACCGTGCCGTCCGACTTACGCTCGACCCGGATGTCCGGCGCCTTCTGCGGCAGCGGCTTGAAAGGCGGCAGTTCGGGTTTTACCTGAACATTCATGGTATTTAGCTCCCTGATGCGAATATCTACACTTCGCACTCGTTATTCGTTATAAACTCCCCCTGATTTACGGGATTTCTCCCAGAGGAAGCGCCCATGCGGGACAATAGCGTTCTTCTCATCATCGGTGGCGGCATCGCGGCCTACAAGTCCCTTGAGCTGATCCGGCGGCTGAAGGAGCGCGGAATATCTGCGCGCGCGATCCTCACCAATGCAGGCGAACGCTTCGTCACCCCGCTGTCGGTGTCCGCGCTTACTGGCGAAAAAGTTTTTCAGGATCTCTTCAGCCTCACGGATGAATCGGAGATGGGCCATATCGAATTGTCCCGTTCGGCCGATCTTGTCGTCGTTGCGCCAGCCACCGCCGATCTGATGGCGAAAGTTGCGAATGGATTGGCGAACGATCTCGCCTCCACCGCGCTGCTCGCAACCGACAAGCACGTGTTGATGGCGCCCGCAATGAACGTCCGCATGTGGAACCACTCGGCGACGCAGCGCAATCTCGCGACATTGAAGAACGATGGCGTGCTGTTCGTCGGTCCGAACGATGGCGACATGGCCTGCGGCGAATTCGGTCCCGGCCGCATGGCGGAGCCCAACGAAATCGCCGACGCCATCGAGAAAGCTTTGTCAGAGAAATCTCCCGGCCCTTTAGCTGGCGTTAAAGCGCTGGTGACAGCGGGCCCGACCCGCGAGCCGCTCGATCCCGTACGCTTCATCGCCAATCACTCTTCCGGCAAACAGGGCTATGCGATTGCCGATGCGCTGGCACGCGCGGGCGCGCAGACAACATTGGTATCCGGTCCCGTCGAGTTGAAAGCACCGTCGCATGTGAAACTCGTAAAAGTGCATACCGCGCGCGAGATGCTCGCGGCGTGTGACAACGCATTGCCAGCCGATGTCGGCGTGTTCACCGCTGCTGTCGCCGATTGGCGGCCTGAAACGGTGATGAACCGCAAAATGAAGAAGCGTGAAGGCGCCACCGCGCCTGAGATTAAGCTCGCACAGAACCCGGATATCCTCGCGACCATCGCGCACGGTGCGAAACGGCCAAGACTTGTCGTCGGCTTTGCGGCGGAAACAGACGACGTTGTTGCCAACGCACAATCCAAGCTCGCCAGCAAAGGCGCGGACTGGATCGTCGCCAACGATGTGTCGCCGGCAACCGGCATCATGGGCGGGGACAGCAACACCATTCACATTGTCAGCAAAAGCGGCGTCGAAGATTGGCCGACGATGAGCAAGGCCGACGTCGGCACGCGACTTGCTGCACGCATCGCCGACGCGTTGAAAGGCAAAGCGGCGTGAATATCGACATCCAGCGCCTGCCACACGCGAAAGACCTCCCCTTCCCCGCTTATGCGACGGAAGGATCGGCGGGCCTCGATCTGCTCGCGGCTATCGACGCGGACATCGAACTCACGCCCGGCGCGCGCACGGCGGTACCGTGCGGAATCGCGATGGCACTTCCGCACGGTTATGAAGCGCAAGTACGGCCGCGCTCCGGTCTGGCCCTCAATCACGGCATCACTTGTCTCAACGCGCCCGGCACCATCGACAGCGACTATCGCGGCGAAGTGAAAGCAATCCTCGTCAATCACGGCGACACACCGTTCAAGATTTCGCGCGGCATGAAGATCGCGCAAATGGTCATCGCGCGGCACGAGCACGCGCAGTTCACCGAAGTCTCTTCGTTATCCGCGACTGCGCGCGGGGAAGGCGGTTTCGGTTCAACAGGCCTCAAGCAGCAAAGCGATAGGCCAAACAATGAT
>DASZML010000076.1:0-1801 GCA_035551875.1 Rhizomicrobium sp. | reverse complement strand
CCGAGCACCGCCACGCCGCTGATGACAGTGGCGATACTGGCCAAATCTGAAAGCGTCATGTGCGTCCCCCGCTCCAATGCTCATCCATTTCGTACCTTCTCTCAAGGGGTGGGATTCGCCGAGTACCTCTGATTTAGTCCGCGTCGGTTGTCGGAGACTCTGTATGGATATCGCTTTGCGCATCGGCGCGACATTCGAAAAGGGCAAAGGCAACGCTGAGAAGGTTCTCAATCCGCGCACCGGCAAAGAAATCGCCAGCATTCCTGAAGCGTCGAACGAACAGCTCGACAATGCCGTGATGGCCGCAGATGCGGCGTTTGCGACGTGGTCACGCACCACACCGGCCGAGCGTAGCGGGATGCTGCTCAAGCTAGCCGATCTGATCGAGAGGGATGCGGAGAGCTATGCCGATCTCGAAGCGCTCAACTGCGGCAAGCCGCGTCATCTGGTTCTGAACGACGAAATCCCCGGCGTGGTGGACTGCTTCCGTTTCTTCGCGGGTGCGATCCGCACGATGCACGGCCCCGTCGCGGGCGAATATCTCGCGGGCTTCACGTCGATGATCCGCCGCGATCCCGTCGGCGTCGTCGCACAAGTCGCGCCGTGGAATTATCCGCTGTTGATGGCGGCGTGGAAGCTTGCGCCGGCGCTCGCGGCTGGAAACACGGTGGTGCTGAAACCGTCGGAGCAAACGCCGCTCACCGCGCTAAAACTGGCGCGGCATATCGCGGAGGTTTTTCCCGAAGGCGTTTGTAATATCGTGACGGGACGCGGCGCGACAGTGGGCGACCGCCTCATCAACAACGGCAAGGTCTCGATGATCTCGCTCACCGGCGATGTCGGCACGGGCCGAAAAGTGATCGCGGCGGCACAGGCGACGCTCAAGCGCACGCATCTGGAACTGGGCGGCAAGGCGCCGGTGATCGTGTTCGACGATGCCGATATCGAAGCGGTGGTAAGTGGCTTGCGCTCTTTCGGTTTTTACAATGCGGGGCAGGATTGCACCGCCGCGTGCCGCGTCTATGCCAGCGCGAAAGTGTACGATGGCCTCGTCGCCGATCTTTCTTCCGCTGCATCGTCACTAAAATTCGATCAGAAGGACGACAGCAAGAATGAATTGGGGCCGCTAATTTCCGCGCGGCAACGAGAACGTGTCGAAGGCTTTGTTGAACGCGCGAAAGCGATCAAGCACATCGAAGTCACCGCGGGTGGCAAGACAGGCAATAACGGCTTCTACTTTCAGCCCACCGTTATCGCCGGCGCGAAACAGAGCGACGAGATCGTCCAACGTGAAGTATTCGGGCCAGTCGTTTCGGTAACGCGCTTCAAGGATGTGGATCAAGCTGTCGGGTGGGCGAACGATTCCGATTACGGCCTCGCCTCTTCCGTCTGGACGCGCGATGTTGCGCGCGGCATGCAAACTGCGGCGCGATTGCGCTATGGCTGCACCTGGGTGAACTGCCACTTCATGCTGACCAACGAGATGCCCCATGGCGGCCTCAAGCAATCCGGCTATGGCAAAGACCTCTCGACCTATGCGCTCGAAGACTACACGGTGCCGCGCCACATCATGGTGAACCTGACATGACCGAGAAAAAATCACGCTGCCCGATGGGTACAGATCGTGACATCGACCGTCGCGATTTTCTGAATGGTGCCGCGGTCAGTGCGGCGACCCTTTCGATGATGTCTAGCGCCAACGCCCAAGTAACGCCCGGCACGCAAGATGTTGTTGGGTACTATCCGCCGCTGAGCCACGGCTTGCGGGGCAGCCATCCCGGCTCGTTCGAGACAGCACACT
>DASZML010000075.1:0-5404 GCA_035551875.1 Rhizomicrobium sp. | reverse complement strand
ATCAGAAGCCCGTGCGGCAACGTCTTCTGCATCTCCGCCGACTTCGTCATCGCGTTCGGATCTTTCGCATCGAACCACGGATAGAAGAACAGGCCCTGCTTATCGCCAAGCGAGCTTTGCATCGCCGACATCACGGCGCCTTCATTTGGAATTTGGCTAAATCCGATTTGACCCAATGGCGTGGCAACATGCGCGATCGACGTCCACACGAACATGGCGACCGCGCCCAGAATGGCTGCTATGAGAATACGCATCGTTTCCCCCTGATGGATGCGGGCGATCATAGCGCGGATTTGCGGCATGCCTTATTCGGCGAAGATTTCGCCGGGCCAAAGACAGCCCGCGGAGAATTTCCTCGCTTGCTGACCTGTCACCTTGCCGTCACAGCGAATCGCGTAGCGTTTTGGGGCGCTTGGCAGGGCGTCGCGTTCGCTTTAGGTTTTCGGCCAAATTGGTGGAGGTGTGGTCTTCGAAAGGGATGTGTCATGTTAGCCGCCGGTCGTTCTCCCGATAGTTGCCCGGCGCTTGTGCTCAACGCGGATCACCGTCCGTTGAGCTACTACCCGCTTTCTCTTTGGGGTTGGCAGGACACGATCAAGGCTGTGTTCCTTGAGCGCGTGAATATCCTCGCCGAGTACGACCGCTTCGTTCATTCGCCGAGCTTCGAGATGAAGCTGCCGTCGGTCGTTTCACTCAAGAGCTACGTGAGACCTGCGCGCAATCCGGCGTTCACGCGATTCAACGTGTTCCTGCGCGATCGTTTCGAGTGCCAATATTGTGGCGAGCGTGAAGATCTCACCTTCGATCATGTCATCCCGCGTTCGCGTGGCGGAAAGACCACGTGGGACAATGTCGTAGCCGCGTGCGCTCCGTGCAATCTCCTGAAGGGCGGACGGCTCGCGCATCACATCGGCATGTTCCCGCGCCATCCTCCGCATCGCCCGACGGTCAACGAATTGCGCAACCATGGCCGCCGCTTCCCGCCGAACTATCTGCACGAAAGCTGGGCGGACTATCTTTATTGGGACAGCGAGCTGGAGCCGTAAGGATCAAATCCGTTCGGATAATTTGATCGCGAGGCGGCATCCCGCCTTGATCGTTTCGCTGAGCACCTTGTAAGCGGGCGCTTGTTCCGCGCCATGCGCGAGGGCTTCTTCCTTGTGCGCGATTTCGTCGGCGCGGAAGTCGCTGACCTTCTTCTTCAGATCGGGATCGGCATCGAGGCGTTCGATCTGTTGCGCATAATGCTCGTCGATGACTTCTTCGACGGCCGCAGTGCAAGCCATCGCGGCTTTCTCACCCATCAATGCGGTTGCTGCGCCGAGCGCGAAACCTGCCATGCGCCATACCGGCTCCAATGCCGTAGGCCGTACGCGACGCTCGTTGATCAATTTGTCGAATGCGTGGAGGTGATCCTGTTCCTGCGCCGCCATTTTGCGGATGGCATCGGCGGTTTTGGATTGCCGCTTGCCGAACACGGCAAGCTGGCCTTCGTAAATACGCACCGCGCCGTACTCGCCGGCATGATCGACGCGGATCATCGACTCAACATCGTTATCCGTTGCGACGCCGGGCATGGCGGGACGGGATCTGCGCGCCATTTAACGCTCCACTCTCGACAGGGCGAAGGCCGCAAAGACGGCAGCACCCAGCGAGATCAGCGCATTGTAGCCCGCCATCGAAATTCCAAACAGCCGCCATGCCGCATGGTCGCAACTCACGACATGCGCATTCAGATCAAGGGCGCCAGTTAACTGGAATGCTTGTCCCGTGCAGGCGCTGGGGCCTTTCCACAGCTGCCACTCGACGCCGGCGTGATAGACGCCGATCAACCCGGTTGTCGCGATCGCCAATATCGCGAGGAGCGCAATGGACTTGGCGAGGTGCGTGGGCAGCACGCCCATCGCAAGCAACAATCCGCCGCCCAATCCCACAAGAATGCTCGCGAAATGCGGGTAGCGTTGCCACATGCACATCTCGCACGGTGGATAACCGCCGACATATTGAAAGGCGAGCGCGCCCAAGATGAGCGCCGCGGAAACCGCGCCGACAAACAGGGCAATCTGTGCCGTAGTTGGCTTTGTCATTTTGCAAAGATCATCGCTTCGTCCGCGAACGCCTTGAATTCCAGAGCATTCCCGCTGGGATCGGTGAAGAAGAACGTTGCTTGTTCGCCTGCCAATCCTTCAAATCGAATCCCCGGTTCGATGACGAAATCCACTTCGGCATCTTTCAATCGTGCAGCGAGTTCCTTCCACTCATTCATATTGAGGATCACACCGAAGTGCCGAACCGGTACATCTTCACCATCGACAACATTATGTTCTTTGCTTGTGCGCGCAGCTTCGCTTAAATGCGCTACGATCTGATGGCCGAAGAAGTCGAAATCGATCCATTCGTTTGACGAACGTCCTTCGGGACAGCCGAGCAAGCGTCCATAAAATTCGCGCGCTTCTTCAAGATCGCGAACGGGAAAAGCGAGATGGAATCGGTGATGGGCGGGCATCGCTGTCTCTCACGCGTATTGTGGAGACAGCTCGCGTTAAAGGAAAGCCTATGCGTTTGTTAAAGGTCCGGCGCAGAGTCGCATCGCCCCAATTGGCGCGGCGCGAAAACCTGCGCATCGGTGCTGATTTGCTGCCGATTACACTGAAGCTCAATCCGCGCGCCCGAAAGCTCATTGTGAAAGTACATCCGTCCACCGGCGAAGTGACAGTGGTGGCGCCCTCACAACGCGCGCTTGGCCGGGCGATGGATTTTGCGCGCTCCGAGTTCGACTGGATTCGCAAACGCCTCGCGCGCGTGCCCAAGCCCCTCGCGTTCACACTGGGCACGCGCATTCCGCTGCGTGGCGAAATGCATCTCATCGCACCGGGGGAGAGAGGTCGCGCGCCGGTCTCGATCGACACCAGTGGCAGTGAACCTGTCATTCGCGTTTCCGGCGATCCGAAACATGCGCCGCGCCGCGTTCTGGATTTTCTCAAACGTGAAGCGCGCAAGACATTGGAAGCGCGCGCTATCGAACATGCCGCAAAACTCGGTATGCGGCCGTCGCGCATCACCGTGCGCGATACGGCGAGCCGCTGGGGCTCATGCTCGACAAAGCGCGCGCTATCGTTTTCCTGGCGCCTCATTCTCGCGCCGGATTTCGTGCTGGATTACGTCGTCGCCCACGAAGTCGCGCATATGAAAGAGATGAACCACAGCGCGCGCTTTTGGAAACTGGCGCGCGAGTTGGGCGGCGACATTCGCCGTCCGCAGCTCTGGCTCTCGCAAAACGGCACGATGCTGCACCGTTACGCGCCGCGAAGCTGAACCGAACGCGGCAACTCGCGTTGTCGAACGGCGAGGTGACAGCATGATCCGCAAACTGAAAGCTGGCAGCTACCGGCTTTATTCCCGCAAGAAGAACCCGAAGACCGGCAAACGCCGTAACCTCGGCACCTTCAAGACCCGCAAGGCCGCCGAGAAGCACGAGAAAGACGTGCAATATTTCAAGCGTGCTGGCTGAGTTCGGTCCGTACTTTTTGGCGGAAAAGCTTTGCTTGACCACGCGCGGCGCATCCGTATATTGCGCGGCTTCCGCCGGGCCTCCGCTCACGTGGATAATAATGATTTCAAGGACTTAAGGCATGTTTGCGGTCATCCGCACCGGCGGAAAACAGTATAAAGTCGCCAAAGACGACGTTCTGACCATCGAGAAGCTCGATGGCGAAGAAGGCGCGAAGATCACCTTTGGTGAGGTTCTCATGCTGGGCGGCGACAAGCCGAAGCATGGCCTTCCGCTGGTCTCCGGCGCCTCCGTCACCGCTGAAGTTGTCAGCGCGGGCAAGGGCGAAAAGGTCGTTGCGTTCAAGAAGCGCCGCCGCAAGAACACCCATCGCAAGCGCGGTCATCGCCAGCACTTCACGAAAGTGAAGATCGTTTCAATCTCTGCAAGCTAGCGCTTGCGGGCATCAGCACGGCTTAGGAAGTAGACCTATGGCACACAAGAAAGCAGGCGGCTCCTCGCGCAACGGTCGCGACTCCGCTGGTCAGCGTCTCGGCGTGAAGAAGTTCGGCGGCGAAGCCATCGAAGCCGGCAACATCATCGTTCGTCAGCGCGGAACGAAGTTCTATCCGGGCGAGAACGTGTCGATGGGCAAGGATCATACGATTTTCGCCACGACAGACGGCAACGTCACATTCAAGACGGGCTACAAGCGCCGCCAATTCATCTCGGTACTTCCGGCGAATCCGGCGAAGGCGAACTAGATAGGCAGCTTGGAAAAGGGGCTGCCGGCAAAATCGGCGGCTCATCGAAGCGAGGGAAGATGGTCCGCCATCTTCCCTTTTTTATTCCCTCGCGAGGCAGGAGGGATGTTTTGTGGTCTGGTTGTTGGAGACGAAGAGATTGGTGCTGAGAGCGCCGGCTCTGTTCGATGTGGACAGGATCGTGGCGCTGGCCGGCGATTTCGATGTGGCGAAGAATTTATCGCGGATGCCGCATCCGTATTTTGAAAACGATGCGCGCGCGTTCGTGGAAAACGCGGCGAAAGGCCGTGCCGAAGGCACCGGCTACAATTTTGCCATCACGCGCAAAGATGACGATGCCTATCTCGGCGGCATCGGTGTTCATAAGCGCGAGCATGGCGCGTTCGAATTCGGCTACTGGCTTGGCAAGCCGTACTGGAAACAAGGTTACGCCACCGAAGCGGCGCGCAGGTTATTGGCCTTCGCGTTCATGGATTTGCGGTTGGACAGCCTGATTGCCGGGCATTTCCACGACAATCCGGCATCGGGCCGGGTCCTGGAAAAGCTGGGCTGTATGCCCAATGGCGCAGGCCAGCGCGATTGCCTGGCACGTGGGCACGCTGTCTATTGCCACAACGTGGTTTTGACGGCTGCCAATTTCTGGAAGAAGAAGGCGGCATGAAATTTCTCGATCAGGCCAAGGTCTATATCCGGAGCGGTGCGGGCGGAAACGGCTGCGTCGCGTTCCGGCGCGAGAAGTTCATCGAGTTCGGCGGGCCGTGGGGCGGCGATGGCGGACGCGGTGGCGAGGTGTGGGCCGAGGCGGTCGACAATCTCAACACGCTCATCGACTACCGGTATCAGCAGCACATCACCGCCAAGAATGGCGAAGGCGGGATGGGCAAGCAGATGAATGGCGGCAAGGGCGACGACGCACTCATCCGCGTTCCGCCCGGCACGCAAATCTATGAGGAAGACGGCGAGACGTTGATCGCCGATCTCGCGAACACCGGGGATCGCGTGTTGCTCGCGAAGGGCGGCAATGGTGGATTTGGCAACGCGCATTTCAAAAGCGCGACGAACCAGGCGCCGCGTCACGCCAATCCCGGCCAACCGGGCCAGGAGCAGACGATCATTCTGCGCTTGAAACTGATCGCCGATGCGGGGCTGA
>DASZML010000074.1:0-5237 GCA_035551875.1 Rhizomicrobium sp. | reverse complement strand
GCCGGGATCGGCAATCTGAAACAGCGATGTCGCCGCCAAGAGCGCCAGACCCAGCGCTCACCAGCTATCCACAAAGCTCGGATCACGCGTCGCGATGGAGATGATCCACAGCAGCACGAAGCAGGCCGCGACGATCACTGCGTTGACGATCAAGATCATTGTCATGACGCGCGCTCCCCGTTCCCCGATACTACGTCAAGCAGCCTCTCGGAGATCAAGCGGCGACCACAGTGCGATCAGCGCCGCTTCCAGCGCGCGCGGATCGTCCATGCGGCAGAGTTCGGATTTCAATGCGCGGCGCGCGGTAGCGCCGGCCAGCGTTGTGGAATTTTCGACATACCAGCCCAAATGTTTGCGGAAAATGCGCACGCCGTGCTTATCGCCATAGAAACTCAACGTGTCGCGCAGATGATCGAGCGCGATGGCGAGACGTCCCTCGCCTTGTGGTTCTTCGAAGGCCGCGTTGCAGGACAGCGCTCCATCAATCGCATTCGCAACCCACGGGCGACCATACGAGCCCCGTCCAATCATCACCGCGTCCGCGTCCGATTGCGCCAAAGCCTCGCGTGCCGACACCGCATCGACGATATCGCCGTTGACGATCACCGGTATGTTCACCGCCGCTTTTACATCCGCAATCGCGCGCCAATCGGCGACACCCTTGTAGAACTGCATTCTCGTCCGGCCATGCACCGCGATGGCTTTGACGCCGATAGCTTCGGCACGCTGTGCAAGCTCTGGTGCGTTGATCGTCGCGCAATCCCAACCGAGGCGCATTTTGAGCGTCACGGGCACCGTGGTCGCATTCACCGCCGCTTCGATCAGCCGTGACGCAAGATCCAGGTCGCGCATCAACGCCGAACCGGACAACGCGCCGGTCACTTCTTTCGCCGGGCAACCCATATTGATGTCGATGATATCGGCGCCGGCGGCTTCAGCCAGCGCCGCACCCTTCGCAAGCCATTGCGCCTCACGCCCGACAAGCTGGATCACCATCAGCGGCAATCCTTCGCCCACTGCGGCGCGGCGCACCACATCGGGCCGGCCGCGCGCGAACGCATCGCACGCCACCATCTCCGTCGCGACGTAAGATGCGCCGCAACGCGACGCTGCGCGGCGGAATGGCAGATCGGAAACACCCGTCATCGGCGCGATCAACGCGCGGCCTGCGATTTTCACATCGCCGATGACGAGTCCGTTTTGCATTATTGCGGCGCGGGCGCTGGCTGCACGGAGACGAGCGTCATGTCGAACACCAATGTCTGGTTCGGACCGATGCTGCCATCGGGTGTTCCGTTTGCGCCGTAACCGAGCTCGGACGGAATGACCAATTCCCATTCGTCGCCCGCATGCATCATGCGGAGCGCTTCGACCCAACCGGGGATCAACTGGCCGGCCGGAAACTGCGCGGTAGCACCCGGCTGCGTCTGATCGAAGACTTTGCCGTCGATCGTCCAGCCTTTGTACATCACGGTGACCATGTCACCGCCGCTCGTGACGCCCGCACCGGTGCCCGTCTTGATGACGCGATATTGCAAACCATCCGGCGTAGTCTTCACGCCGTCCTTTGCCTTGTTGTCGGTGATGAACTTGGCGTTCGAAGCAGCGCTAACATCATAGCTCTTGGGCGCCGCATCGTGATGCTTGCTGCAGGCAGCCAGCGTGAGGGTGAGAACCGCGGCGGCGAAAACTTTGAAACGCATAGGTGCTCCGGCAAATCGAAATCCGGCGCTCTTGTAGCCGCATTTGCCACACCACGCGAACCGGACGAAGATTTAGGCCAATCAACCGGTTAATGTCATCACACACCGGCCTTGCCCGCCTCTTGTCACACGGTTTTGCCCCACCCATGTTAGGGACCAATGGATTCCCCGGGAGCTGGCTTCATGACCTATTCGTTTGTTCGCCTCGCGACACGCATCGGCGCCGTTGTACTTGTCGCTGTTGGCCTCGCAAGCTGCGGCATCAATGCCGTGCCGACGCAAAAAGAAGATGTGAAAGCCAAATGGAGCCAAGTGCTGAACGAGTATCAGCGCCGTTCCGATCTCATCCCGAACCTCGTCAACACCGTGAAGGGTTACGCGAAGCAGGAGCAGACGGTTCTTATCGGCGTGACGCAAGCGCGCGCCAAGGCGACGCAGACGACGATGAGCTTGCCGCCGGACGTGCTTTCCAATCCAAAAGCGTTCCAGCAATTCGAACAGAGCCAGTCGCAACTCGGCGCATCGCTTGGCCGCTTGCTCGCGATCACCGAGAACTATCCGGACCTGAAATCGAATCAGAACTTCCTCGTCCTGCAGTCGCAACTCGAAGGAACGGAAAACCGCATCGCGGTCGCGCGGCAGGACTACATCTCATCGGTGCAGACCTACAACACGACGCTGCAGACCATTCCGAGCCGCTGGATTGCCGCGATCTTCTATCCCGACGCAAAGGTCTATCAGACGTTCTCGATCACCGAGCAGGCACAACAAGCACCGCATGTGCAGTTCTGATCGGCGCGTCTGGATGAACCGTATCGCGCCGGCGGCACGCTTTCTCATTGTCGCGATTGGATTGGTGTTCGCGCTTCAGATAAGCGCGAGCGCCGCTCCGACATTTCCCAAACTCAGCGGCCGGGTGGTCGATGATGCGGGTATTCTCTCGCCGGATGCGCAAACGCGTCTGACGGCGATGAGTCAGGCGCTCGAAGCCAAGACGCACGACCAGCTCGTCGTCGTTACGCTCAAATCGCTGCAAGGGTTGGAGATCGAGCAATACGGCTATCAGCTCGGCCGCGCGTGGGGAATCGGGCAAAAGGGCAAGAACAGCGGCGTCCTTCTCATCATCGCGCCGAAAGAGCACAAGGTCCGCATCGAAGTGGGCTACGGTCTCGAAGGCGATCTCACCGACGCGCAATCCGAACTGATCATCCAGAATGTAATCCTGCCCGACTTTAAGAAGGGCGCGTTCGATACGGGCACGCTCGCCGGCGCGGCGACGATCCTCAACGTCTTCGGCGTGCAGACTGCCGATGTGCAGAAAGTCCTTCAGCAGCAGGACCGGTTCGCTCAGTCTGACGAGGAAGATAGCAACAACAGCCACGGTGGATTTCCGATCATCGTCGCGGTGATCATCATCTGGTTTGTGTTCGGACGCTTCCTGTGGCCGCTTCTGTTCCTCGGCGGCGGACGCGGCGGCTGGGGTGGCGGCGGTTTCGGTGGCGGCTTTGGCGGCGGTGGTGGATTTTCCGGCGGCGGATTCTCCGGCGGCGGAGGCTCCTTCGGTGGCGGCGGCGCATCGGGTAGCTGGTGATGAAGCTTTCTCTCGAAGATCGCGCACATATCCACGCCGCCATCGCCACGGCGCAAAGCGGAACCAATGCGCGCATCGCGGCGGTGATCCTGACCGCATCGGATCGTTACCGGCTGTACCCCATCGTGTGGGGCGCGGCGGCGGCGTTGATGACCGGCATCGCCCTAGCGCTATTCCTGCCGCATATTGGATTGCGCTTCGGCGTGACGATCGAAGCGATTATGTTCGGGCTGGCAGGGTTGTTGTTCGAATGGCGGCCGCTTCGCGTGATGATGGCGCCGCGCCACGTAAAGCGCGACCACGCCCGCCAGCTGGCGCATCGCGAATTCGCCGCGCGTATTCTCTCACCGCATGATGGGCGCGAAGGCGTGTTGTTCTTCGTGTCGCTCGGCGAACGCTATGTCGAGATCGTCGCCACATCAGGCGTCCATAAACACGCCGGCGACCACACTTGGAACGCGATCGTCACAGCATTCTCGCAGATGGCTGCGCGCGGACGCATTGCCGACGGCGCCGTGACATCTATCGAAGCCTGCGCCGCGCTGCTGGCGAAACATTTCCCAAAATAAAAAACCCGCCGCAGATTTGCGGCGGGTTTCTTGGTCAGATCATACACCTATTGATGCGTTGTCTGACCTTCTGACTGAACCATCGGACCTGGCCGCACATAGCGGGGGTTGTCCGGATCGATATCCACACGGGCCTGTTGCGCCCGATCGGCATTTTCGTCGACCTTTACAGGGCCGCGTTCCCACATGCCGCTGCGCATATCACTCGATTTTTCCTTGCGTGCCATAAGAGTTCTCCTTCCTGAATTCATGGAAAGAAAACGGTTAGCGGGCAGGAGCGTTTCAGGGAATATTTGAGGGTTCCTCGGGAACCCGTGGCCGGGCGGGAACCGAATCTGACATTTTCGCGGTGTTGTTTGTCTTCGCGATCCAGTCCGACACGATTTGCCATTGGCTTTGCGCATCGAGATCGCGCAGCAGCATGTGATAGCCGTTGTCGTCCTTGTGAACTTCAGCGCGCGATCCCAGATCCTCAATTGTGGCTTCCGTCGGCTTCGCGGGGATCACCTGATCGTGCGCGCCGTACATAAAGAGAATTGGCGGTGTGCTCTGCTGCAGATGCTTGGGCGATTGGCGCCCTTCATCCATCAGATTGATGAGGCCATAGACCTGATCGCTGCGCGCAGAATGCTGATACAGCGGATCGCGCGAAAGCTTCCGTAGCACATCGTAATTATCGCAGGCGACGATGTGCAGCCCGCTGCCGGAGACATGCATGGACGGAAACACATGCGCCATGAACCACGCGGCCCAACCATAATAGAACGGCATGTCGTCGCGCGACCACACTGCCGGCGCAACCAGGATCACGCCATCAACATGCGGCGGTTCCTGCGTCGCGAATGACGAAAGCACCACAGCACCGCCCATGCTCTCGCCGAGTGCATAAACCGGTACGCCGGGATATTTCGCGCGTACCGCTTCGACGAAGTCATTTAAGTCTGAGCGCATCGCGTCTGCACCGGCCCACACGCCCGGATTGGGCGTGCCGCCGAAGCCGCGCTGATCGAACGCGAACGTCGTTATACCGTGCTGCGCCCACCATGGCCCCGGCATATCGAAAGCTTCGGAATAATCGCTCATCCCGTGCAACGCGACGACAATCGCGCGCGGATGATCCGCATCCCAGCGTCGCAACGGCAAACGCAAACCGTCACGCGTGATGAAAGCGTCCGACGCAATGGCCGGTGTGTTATTCATAAGGCCTTCGCGCGCGATCTGCGGTGCGCATGCGCCCAGCGCGATCAGTCCGGCAATAGCCGCCGCACGCGCCGCCGCACATAGGGAAGTAGCTCGCGCTCGAACCATGGATTCTTCTTCAGCCAGCCATTGTTGCGCCACGACGGATGCGGCATCGGAATATAAAGTGGCGCA
>DASZML010000073.1:0-1579 GCA_035551875.1 Rhizomicrobium sp. | reverse complement strand
CAGGGCCTCGACGTGCTCGAGGAAATCCGGCCCCGGATCGATGACTGCAACGTCTTCATCACCAACGATGTAGACACCCGTGCCTTTGAATGTGAACGGTCCCGGATTTTCCGCGAGTACGCGCGTAATGAGCGGCGAAACGCGCACTTCGTCTTCGTAAGGCGCATTGAACTCGCGGATGAAAGGTATCGCCATGTTCAGTGCTTCCGGCGCGCACGCATCCGCGCCAGTCTGACATGCGCTCGCGGGTTGGTCCGGCGGATCATGTGCTTCACCATCTGCGGCATGCGATGCGCCACGCCTTCGATCGTCTGCGAGAACCATTCAAAGCGGTGGCGGACATATTGCAAAAAGCGTCGGAACACCTTCGAATGCTGCGAGAGTATCGCGCAGCCGACGAGAAACGGCACTATGCCGATCAACGGTATCGGGATCGGCATGGGCGTGATCAACGCGCCGAAAATCAGCAGCGACCAACCCAGGACGAGATAGAAAACGCGACGCATGACATCCGCTGCTTCGACCGATCCTGAAATTGGTGCGCCGCAACGAAAATTGCAATCGCGCCGGTGGTTTGACCGTGATCAGCCGCCCGCCTAGCCTCTTCGACAAAGATATTCAGCCATCAGGAGACATGCGTGAAATTCTACAATTCCATCGGCCCCAATCCGCATGTCGTTCGCATGTTCATGGCCGAAAAAGGCATCGAGATTCCGAAGGAAGAAGTCGATCTCATGAAGGGCGATAACCGGAAGGCGCCCTACTCCACCACGAAAAACACGATGGGCCAGATGCCAGCGTTGGAACTCGACGGTGGGCACTGCGTGACTGAGATCACCGCGATCTGCGAATATCTTGAAGATAAATTTCCGACGCCGGCACTGATTGGTGACACACCGGAAAGGAAAGCCGAGACCCGCAAATGGACGCGCCGCATCGACCTCAACATCTGCGAACCGATGACAAATGGCTTCCGTTACAGCCAGGGGCTGGCGTTGTTCGAAGATCGCATTCCGACGCTGCCTGAAGCTGCCGACGGCCTCAAACGGATCGCGCAACATCATCTCAAATGGTTGGATGGCGAGATGGCCGGGAAAGAATTTGTTTGCGGCAAGCGATTCACGCTTGCGGATGTCTTGCTGTTCTGTTTTCAGGATTTCGGCAATGCCGTCGGCCAGCCCATCGCGCCGGAGAACAAGAACATCGCGGCGTGGTTTGAGCGCGTGAAGCAACGGCCCAGCGCGAAAGCTTAGGTCGTCCAGCGGTCACAGCATCGTTAATGCTTAGCGTTAAGCAAAGCGCAAAGTTTTCGGGTATTTCTGAATAGATATGCCTAACATGGTGCATGCATCATTTCGATCCACCGCCACCACCACCATCGCGGCATCGCGAGATGTGGTTTTGGTTCATCGGCGTCGCGATCCTGGTCGTTCCAGGTTTGCTGGTGATGGCTCTGCGGGGCGCCGCAGCGGGTTTTAAATGCGCACCGGGACCGCAAATCTGTCACGGGCTACCGATCGGCGACGCGCTGAAATACGCGCTTCAATTCTCCTGGTTCATCGCCATGGACACGTTGTTC
>DASZML010000072.1:0-3652 GCA_035551875.1 Rhizomicrobium sp. | reverse complement strand
CTGGCGAAAAACCCGCATCCGACCGATGACGATCTTGCGAACGCAATAACAAATATTTGCCGTTGCGGGACATACCCACGCATCCGCGCTGCCGTGCGCGAACTGGCAAAGGCGTAACGCGATGGCCTCGACACGCAGAATGGTGATCTTTGGCGGTCTGGGCACCGCAGGTGCATTGGTCGTTGGATACGCTTTGTGGCCCTCCGGACGCATCGGTCGAATCGATAAGCTCGATACGAAACCCGGCGAGAAGTTCGTCACCAATTGGATCAAGATCGCACAGGATGACAGCGTCACCGTTGTGGTTCCGCATTGCGACATGGGCACCGGCATCTACACGGCGCTGCCACAGATGGCGGCGGAAGAACTCGATGCCGATTGGGATAAGGTGCATGTCGAAGCTGCACCGGCCGATGTCGATTTCGCCAATGGCGCGATGATCGAAGGTTTTGGTCTCGGCGGAAAGCAAGTGCCGGCCTTTCTCAGAGGCATTCTCGACAACACATTCCGCTTCATGGCCGCGAACGTCACGATACCCGGCGGGGGATACGTTCCGCAGATTACCGGCGGTTCGGGCGCGGTGCGGTTCACAGGCGCTTTGGCGATGCGCGTTGCGGGCGCCGCTGCGCGCGAGATGCTCGTGAAGGCCGCGGCTTCGCGTTGGAACGTGCCGGTCAGCGAGTGCAGCACCAGGAACAACAAGGTCTGGCACGCAAGTGGTAAGAGCCTCGGCTACGGCGCGCTCGCCACCGAGGCCGCATCGTTCTCACCGTCCTCTAATCCCGCGCTCAAACAAAAATCGCAGTACACGCTCGTCGGAAAATCTATTCCGCGGGTCGACATTCCGAAGAAAGTCAACGGCGCAACAATGTACGGCCTCGATGTAAAGCAGCCGGACATGCTCTACGCCGCCATCCGCATCTCGCCAGTGTTTGGCGGCAAGCTGAAAGCCGTTTCGATCAATGATGCGCTCAAACGGCGCGGCGTGAAGAAGATCGTGCAGCTCGACGATGCCGTTGTCGTCGTTGCGGATCGTTTCTGGCGCGCGCGGGATGCGGCTTTGTCGCTCAATCCTGTGTTCGACAATGGCGCGAACGGTAGCGTCACCTCGGCACAGATCACTGCCGGGCGTACATCGGCGCTGGCTGGCGATTTGAAATCCGATTTGAAAACCGGCTCGGGCGCAGACACGCTTTCAAATGGGCATTTGGTCGAAGCGACCTATCACGTTCCTTATCTCGCGCACGCCTCAATGGAGCCGGTGAATGCAACCGCGCTCTACAAAGATGGCACGCTCGAAGTGTGGGGCGGCACGCAAGACGGTCTAGGTTCGCGAAATTATTGCGCGACCGTCGCCGCTCTGCCAATGGACAAGGTGAAATTCCATCTCATGCCGTTGGGCGGTGGTTTTGGCCGACGTCTGCCCGGCCTCTACAACTTCTTCGAATATGCGGTGAAAACGGCAATGGCTGTTCCGGGCGTGCCTGTGAAGCTCATCTTCACCCGTGAAGAGGACATGCAGCACGATTTCTATCGTCCGAATGTCATGAGCCGCTTCCGCGCGTCGTTGAATGCCAATGGCATGCCGACCGTCTGGGCGAATGACTATGTCGGCGACGAAGGCGCCAATCCTGAAGCGCACACTGTCTACGACATTCCCAACCAACAGATCAGAACGGCACAAAAGGCGACGCATGTACCGACAGGACCATGGCGGAGCGTGGAATCTTCCTGGCACGGGTTCTTCATCGAATCCTTCATCGACGAACTCGCGCACGCCGCGAAAGCCGATCCGGTTGCGTATCGCATGGCGCTTCTCAAAAGTTCACCACGACATCAAGCGGTACTGAAAGCGGTTTCCGAGAAATCGGGATGGAGCTCGCCACTGCCAAAGGGTAAGGGCCGCGGTGTCGCAGTGTTTGAAGCGTTCGATACCATTGTCGGTCATGTCATCGATGTGACTGTATCGCCGCAAGGCGATGTCACCGTTGATCGTGTTACGACAGCAGTCGATTGCGGCAATGCGATCAATCCCGATGGCCTGAAGGCACAGATGGAAGGTGGAATTATCTTTGGCCTGACAGCGGCGCTGCATGGCGACATCACCATCGACAAAGGCGCTGTCGTCCAACAGAGCTTCCCCGACTATGAGATGGTCCGCCTCGCGCAGTGCCCAGAGATCGACATCACGATTGTCGAAAGCGATGCACCGCTCGGCGGCGCGGGCGAGCCCGGCGTCCCGCCACTTGCACCCGCGCTCGCCAACGCGATCTTTGCGGCGACGGGCGTTCGCATTCGCACATTGCCGATTCGCAACACATCACTAGGAAATTCGCAACGCCAAGCGGCAAATCTCTGAAGCCGGGCACTTGCTCGCGCTTGTCCGCTTGTGAGTTCCCAAGACCGGCCCTAGGCTTTTAGCCGGGCTAGGTATTCGGGGCGGAAATGCGCAAGCATTTATGGAAGATCATGCTCGCAGCCATGGTTGCGTCGTCGGTGAGCGCATTTGCAGGCGATATCCAGTCGGCGGGCAACGATCAGGTCGCTTACTTTCAAGGCAAAAACATTTTTCATTCGGGCCTCCGCGACACGCACACCGTCGCGCTCACCTTCGATGACGGCCCGAACGCCAACACACCTGCGGTGCTCGATGCGCTGAAAGCGGCTGGAGTCAAAGGTACATTCTTTATCGTCGGCAACATGGCGAAGACCTATCCGGCTATTCTCGCCCGCATCGCCGCCGAAGGGCATCTGCTTGCCAATCACAGCGCCACGCATCCGTTGATGGGCAAGAAGTACATCGCGCATCCGGATTGGGTGATCGACCAGATACGAACCGTTGACAACTACATCCGCCCGCTAATGCCAGCGAACACAAAATTCTATTTCCGCGCTCCATACGGATCGTGGCGGCCACAGCACGCCGCGGTGCTCAATGCCGATCCGGTGCTCCGCAATTATGTGGGCCCAATCTATTGGGACATCGGCGGCGATATCGCGATGAGCTCGGACGGATACGTTCTCAGTTCGGCGGATTGGGATTGCTGGCATCGCAAATGGGACGCCGACACCTGCGCCAAGGGATACATGCGCGAGATTCGTCGCAAGGACGGTGGCGTGGTTCTCATGCACTGTATCCATCGCCAGTCGGCCGCACTCGTCGCCGCAGTCGTGCCAGAGCTGGTCGCCGAGGGCTACAAGTTTGTCCGCCTCGATCAGATGCCGGAATATCGGCAGTACGAAACGCCGCTGACACCAGCGCCGCCAGTGGCGATTGCAGCCGCACACTGATTGCGATCTGGCGGATGGGGTGAGATTCGAACTCACGGTACCCGCGAGGGCACGCCGGTTTTCAAGACCGGTGCCTTAAACCACTCGGCCACCCATCCATCCAGCGCGACCAGATACTTAGCGCTGTTTGAATGCAAGCTTGCAGGTTCAGCTGCCAATTGTCGCCGATCGCATCGACTTCGGGCCGCGAATATTCGCGCGAGCAGGCGTCAGCTGTGACCACAGTGAGATCTGTATTCCGATCGTCTCCAGCCTGTGGTCGACGCAAACGTTACCCACTTCCCATGCAACTTCCATGTATGGGTAGGTTGTGGCTGAGCTTGATGCACCGGCGCCGCACCTGGCTGCGTCCAGCCGTTGC
>DASZML010000071.1:0-2474 GCA_035551875.1 Rhizomicrobium sp. | reverse complement strand
CGCTTTGCGCAGCCTTACTGGTGCTGGCGGGCTTGGACTTGTCGTAATAGCCGCCGCTCTTTCCGGTAACATCCGGCGACGCTGCGAGATAGATGATCGTCTGCGCGCCTTGCTCCGGCGTGATCATGAACCGCTTGCCGAGTTTGAACACGACGGACATCCATCCGCTGTTGTTGTCGCCAAAGCGCGAGTTGACGCCGCCAGGATGTAGACAGTTCGCCGTTACGCCGGTTCCCGCGAGGCGCTTCGCCAGCTCCCGCGTGAACAGGATGTTGCAGAGCTTCGACACGCCATAGACGCCGAATGCGCTATAGTGACTTTTTGATTGCAGATCGTCGAGATCAAGCTTGCCGAAACGATGCGCGGTCGATGCCGTTGAGACGATCCTCGCGCCGGGCGTCGCTTTCAACCGATCGAGAAGAATGTTTGTTACTGTGAAATACGACATGTGGTTGAGGGCGAATGTCTTTTCCAGCCCATCGGCGGTTTCCTGCCGCGTGGTGAACATCGCGCCGGCGTTGTTGATCAGCACATCGATCTGCGGCTCACTGTCCGCAATTTCCTTTGCCACGCGCTTCTGATCGCCGAGCAGCGAAAGGTCGGCATAATGCACGGTATGATCGGTATGACCGGCGACAGCGCGCAGATGTTTTCGCATCGCTTCGCCGCGCGCATGATCGCGCGCAACGAACACGATGCGCGCGCCGCGTTGCGCCAGATGGTCAGCCGCGACTTCGCCAATGCCAGAAGTCGCGCCCGTGATGACAACGACTTTATCTTTCATGGCGAAGTCCATCGGCAACTATCCAACGATTTCCAGATCGGCAAAGAAAAAGCGGATTTCGTTGTGCGCGGTTTCCGGCGCATCCGAACCGTGCACCGAATTGGCTTCGATCGATTCCGCGAAGTCCTTGCGGATGGTGCCAGGGGCGGCTTTCGACGGATCCGTCGCACCCATCACTTCGCGGTTCTTCGCGATGGCATTCTCGCCTTCGAGAACCTGCACCACCACCGGGCCGCTCGTCATGAAATCGCAGAGGCTTTTGAAGAACGGACGCGCCTTGTGCACGTTGTAGAATGCCTCGGCCTGTGCCGAAGAAAGTTGCATGCGCTTCGACGCGATGACGCGCAGGCCCGCCTTCTCGAAACGGTCCACGATGGCGCCGGTGTGATTGCGCTTGGTGGCGTCGGGTTTGATGATCGAAAGCGTGCGTTCAACGGCCATTTCTGAGTGCTCCGGAGAGAAATTTGCGCGCCTTATAGAAGCGGCTTGGCGCGAGGGCAATGGCCGCGTCGCGCTGCGCTCCGCTTGCTGCCCGGCCATGACAAGTTATAAGGCGCCGCCATGCTTGTTATCGACGAAATCACAATCCGCATTGCGGGCCGCGAAATCCTGGAAGGCGCGAGCGCATCGCTGCCGGCGGGGCGGCGCGTGGGACTTGTCGGCCGCAACGGTGCGGGCAAATCGACGCTATTCAAAGCGATCCTGAACGAGCTGCATCCCGATCTTGGCGATGTCACGATGCCGTCCGCGTGGCGCATCGGCAGCGTCGCGCAGGAAGCACCGTCATCGAATGTGTCGCTGCTGGACACGGTGCTGGAAGCAGACAAGGAACGCATCGAACTTCTGGCGCGGTCGGAAACCGAAACCGATGGTCATGCACTCGGTGATATTCACGCGCGCCTCGAAGCAATCGATGCTTATTCCGCGCCCGCGCGCGCGGCGGGGATTCTTGCCGGTCTCGGATTCAATGCAGAAGACCAGCTTCGCCCCTGCTCGGAATTTTCCGGCGGCTGGCGCATGCGTGTCGCGCTCGCCGCGATCCTATTTTCGGCGCCCGACCTGTTGCTGCTCGACGAGCCTACGAACTATCTCGATCTCGAAGGCGTGTTGTGGCTGGAGGATTATCTCAAGCGCTATCGCGGCACCGTTCTCGTCGTCAGCCATGACCGCGATTTGCTGAACAACGTCGCGGAGTTCATTCTGCATCTCGAATATAAGAAGCTGACCCTCTACACCGGCAATTACGACACGTTCGTCGAGACGCGCGCGATGCGCCGCTCAAACGACATGGCGTTTGCAAAAAAACAGGACGCCGCGCGCAAACACATGCAGGCGTTCGTTGACCGCTTCAAGGCGAAAGCCTCCAAAGCGCGCCAGGCTCAAAGCCGCATGAAGATGCTCGAGCGGATGCAGAAGGTGGAAGTGCCGCCGGACGAATACATCGCGCCGATCCAGTTGCCGAAGCCGGAGAATGTGAGTCCGCCGCTTCTCACGCTGGACAAAACGTCTGTTGGCTATGATGGCCGCGCGGTGTTGTCGAACATCTCGTTGCGCTTCGATCCGGATGATCGCATCGCACTGCTTGGCAAGAACGGCAACGGCAAATCCACGCTGGCGAAATTGCTGGCGGGGCGCATGCAACATATGGGCGGTGATGTCGTGCGTTCGCGCCGCTTGTCGCCTGGCTATT
>DASZML010000070.1:0-15735 GCA_035551875.1 Rhizomicrobium sp. | reverse complement strand
CGCCTCCTGAATTGCGAACGCCGGAATCTCGAACCAGAAGAGACTACCGCCGCCTGGTGCGCCTTCGGTGCCTATGTCGCCGTCCATTGCGTCGATGAGTTTTTTAGAGATGGCGAGGCCCAATCCTGTTCCGCCGAATTTGCGGGCGTGACTGGAATCCGCCTGCATGAATTCCTTGAAAATTTCGTCCCGTTTTTCGACAGGAACGCCAACGCCCGTGTCACTGACTTCGAATCGGAGCGTACATCGGGCGCGTCCTGCGACCTGAGCGACATTCACACGAACGCCGCCACGGTCGGTGAACTTAATGGCATTGCCGACAAGATTGGTGAGAATCTGCCGTAAACGCAGCCCATCACAGCGAACGATATGTGGTGTTCCGGCCGCTACCACCGAAACGACTTCAATACCTTTGCTATGTGCCCGCATGCAGAGAAGCTCGGCGACGCCTTCAACAAGACCACGCAAATCGACGTCGTCTTCTTCCAGCGTCACCGTGCCGGATTCAATTTTGGAAAAGTCTAGAATCTCTTCAATGAGAGACAGCAACGATTCGCCGGATTGAGTGATTGCCTGAATGTAAGAGCGTTGTTCAGGCAAGGGGCCGCTCTCCATCAAGAGCCGCGCCATGCCAAGTACGCCGTTCATTGGCGTGCGGATCTCATGGCTCATTGTCGCGAGAAAGCCCGACTTTGCGCGGTTTGCCGCTTCTGCTTTGTCGCGCGCTTCGGTCAACGCATCTTCCAGCGCCTTGCGCTCTGTGATGTCGCGACCGACGCTTTGCACTTCGATCAATTTTCCGGCGGCATCGCGGATTGCGAAGTCTTCCCATGCGATCCAGCGCCAACCGTAGATGGTGCGTACATGTTGATCGTAGCGTACGCGACCGGTTTCCATTCCCGCGAAGGAACCGAAGACCGGCGCGCGACTGTCGGGATGCAGCTCTGCCGCGAACGGGCGTCTCACCGCTTGCTCCGGCGACAAGCCGAAGAGTCGATAAAACGAGTCGTTGCCGTAAGTGAGACAGCTATCCGGTGTGCGGCGGAAGATAGCGTCGCCTTGCGCGTCCACCAGACCTTTGTAGCGCACCTCGCTTTCGTGCAACCGTCCGTTCATCGCGCGCACCGTCGCCAGCGAAGCTTCGAGTTGATCCGTCAGCGTGCTGAGTTCTTTGGAGCGTTTTTCTAACACCGACGCGCGGCGATTGGCGAAGAGAAGGCCGGCGAACAAAAGCGCGAGGCCAAGGACAGCTACGGTGGGAAGCGCAAAGGGCGAGACCAGTGTCAATCGTCCGTGTACGGACATATCCGCATAGACAACCGCGCCCAGGGCAAGCATGCCCAGGCCGTAAATAACCAGTCCGAGCCGCGCGATGCGCACCCATCGATCTCCGAAAAGCTAGCCATTTGAGCCTTGTCTGACTTGAGAAAGGCTTAAGGCAATAGAACTGCGCCGCGGATTGGTTAATATCTTTTCAGGCGGAGCCAGCGGGCGCCGCTCAAGCTTTTTCACCGGAACATTTCAAGGGAGGAATTTCATGCGTGTTATTGTGGCGGCGCTTTCCTGTGCCGCGATTTTTGGCTTCGCGACCGCGGCCTATGCCGACGATTCGATGTCGAACACCTACGGCACCACGGTGTCGACGAGGAGTGAAAAAACCCCGCCGTTGGGAGGCTCTATTTTAATCAGGACGGCACTTAACACGGCGAGTGCGAGAGGCGCGAAGGGCCAGGCGGTCTCGTATGGCGGTGCATGGACGCTGAAGGACAGTGGCGCCACGATTTGTCTCGCGCCGAAGTTGCCGCCGAATTCGGCCGGCTCCGCCCCGTCCTGTTCGCCGCTGATGAAACACAATGTTGGCGACAGCTGGACTGTTACCAACGATCTGGGGGAGACATTCGATATCTCGATGACAGCGGGCCACTAACGCCCTTGAGATTTTTGCGAGAAAGGCCGTCAGGCACGTATGCCTGACGGCCTTTCTCATGGCCGGAAGCGCTGTTCGCATAACTTTGACGCCGATGTTTTCTAAGAAAATCAGCGCCCTAGCTGCTGTCACACAAGCTTCGCAAAACTGTGATGGTCCTTGCATTGAGACGCGTCTCTATCCGGGTCGGCTGGCGTCGTGGGGTGGGTAAAGGCTTCCAACGTAATCGCTGCCGGCGCCGCAATAATTCAAGAGAGGATTGCTCATGAAGTCTGTTTTCAATCGCCTTGTCGGCCTCGCCGTGGGCGTCGCCCTCGTCGGTGCTGTCAACGTAGCATCGGCTGCCGATCTCTCGGGAGCGGGCGCGACATTTCCCTATCCGATTTACGCGAAGTGGGCCGAGGCCTATAAGAAGCAGACCGGCATCGGCCTGAATTATCAGGCGATTGGTTCCGGCGGCGGCATCGCGCAGATCAAGGCAAAGACCGTCGATTTCGGCGCGTCCGACAAGCCACTCTCGCCGGGCGAACTCGATGCTGCAGGTCTCACACAATTTCCGACTGTTATCGGCGGCGTTGTTCCCGTTGCCAACATTCCAGGCATCAAGCCGGGTGAACTCGTTCTCGACGGCGCGACACTTGCGAACATCTGTCTCGGCACCGTGAAGTTCTGGGATGATGCGTCGATCAAAAAGTTGAACTCTGGCGTCAATCTTCCGCATCTCGCAGTTCTAGGCGTCCATCGTTCAGACGGTTCGGGCACGAACTTCATCTTCACAAACTACCTTTCTAAAGTGAGCCTCGCTTGGGCAGCCAACGTCGGTGCGGCAACGTCGGTCGAATGGCCGAGCGGTATTGGTGCGAAAGGCAACGAAGGCGTTGCCGGCAACGTGAAGCAGACGCAGGGCGCGCTCGGTTATGTCGAGTATGCCTATGCGAAACAAAACTCGCTGACCTACATCCGCATGATCAATCATGATGGCAAGGCTGTGGATCCGACTGCGGACGCGTTCCAGGCGGCCTCGGCGAAGACCGATTGGGCGCATGCTCCGGGCTTCTACGTCACGCTGACGAACCAGCCGGGCGCGAACGCGTGGCCAATCGCCGGCGCGACGTTCATCCTCGTCTATAAGCATCCCGCGGACGTGGCGAAGACCAAGGAAGTTCTCAACTTCTTCAAATGGGCCTACGCGAACGGTGATGATATGGCGAAGAGCCTCGACTACGTTCCGCTTCCGGCCACAACGGTCAACGCGATCGGCAATAGCTGGCGCGCGAACATCGACGCTTCGGCAGTGCCGTAGTCGTCGATCCGCAACCTAATGCTCGATCTAGCCTTGAGCGAAAACATCGCCGCCCTGCCGACGCGAGATGCCGCGCTCAAGAGATTTGGCCGTCGCGACGCCCGCTTCCGGCTGCTGACGTTGGCAGCGGCGCTTCTCGTCGTTGCCATATTTCTCGGTATTATGGTGTCATTGGTTACGGGCGCGCTACCGGCACTAAAGGCGTTTGGCTGGGGCTTTCTGGCGTCGAGTGTGTGGAATCCGGTCACCGAAAAATTCGGTGCGTTCGCTGCAATTTACGGGACCGTTGTTAGCGCTTTTCTTGCGATGATCATCGCCGTACCACTTGGCATCGGCATTGCGATCTTCCTTACCGAGCTTTGTCCGCGCGCGCTCAAACGCCCCATCGGTATTGCCATCGAGCTTCTCGCCGGGATTCCGTCGATCATTTACGGCATCTGGGGTTTGTTCGTGTTCGCGCCGTATTTTCAGGTGCATGTCGAGCGAGGGCTGATCCAAGTTTTTGGCAACATTCCTTATTTGCAGGATTTGTTCGCCGGGCCGCCGTACGGCATCGGCATGTTCACCGCGGCGCTTATTCTTTCAATCATGGTGCTGCCGTTCATTAGCGCGGTGACGCGCGATGTGTTCGAGACAGTTCCTCATCTGTTGAAAGAAGCCGCATATGGCCTCGGTTGCACGACATGGGAAGTCATGTGGCGCATCGTGCTGCCCTTTGCGCGCTCAGGCGTCGTCGGCGGCGCGATGCTGGCGCTGGGCAGGGCGCTTGGCGAAACGATGGCAGTCACGTTCGTCATCGGCAACGCCCATCATATCAATGAATCGCTGCTTGCGCCCGCGACGACAATCTCCGCCACCATCGCCAACGAATTCAGCGAAGCGCTTGGCGACAGGTACGTCTCCTCGCTGATCGCGCTGGGACTAATTCTCTTCGCCGTCACCTTCGTCGTGCTGGCTGTGGCGCAGATCATGCTCAAAAGCCTCGAGCGCCGCTCGGGAGGCAAATCGGCATGAACTGCGCGATCTACGCCCGCCGCCGCGTCGTGAACCAGATTTTCCTCTGGCTATCGACCGCCGCCGCCGCCATCGGCATCATTGCGTTGGTGCTAATCCTTTATGCCTTGCTGACAAACGGCGTCGCCGGTCTGTCGGCCAAAGTGTTCACGATGGACACGCCTGCACCCGGCTCGGTCGGCGGTCTTGCCAATGCCATAGCCGGAAGCCTGACAATGAGTGTCATCGCGGTGTTTATCGGCGCGCCAATAGGCATGCTGGCGGGCACTTATCTCGCCGAGTATGGCCGCCATTCCTGGCTCGCCTTCATCATCCGCTTCGTCAACGACATCCTGCTGAGTGCGCCGTCGATCATCATCGGCCTTTTCGTCTATCAACTTTTGGTCCTGCGCATGCATCACTTCTCGGCATGGGCCGGTATCGCGGCGCTGTCGATCATCGTCATTCCGGTCGTGGTGCGCACAACCGAAAACATGTTGCTGCTGGTGCCCAATACGCTGCGTGAAGCGGCGGCCTCCATCGGTGCGCCGCGCGCCGTTTCCATTCGGGCCGTGACGTGGCGCGCGGCTCGCGCCGGCATCGTGACAGGCGTCCTACTCGCCATCGCCCGTATCTCCGGCGAGACGGCACCGCTTCTTTTCACGGCGTTCGGCAATCAGTTCTCTTCGCACGATTTGAACGCGCCGATGGCGAGCTTGCCTGGCGTAATCTTCAATTTCGCCAACTCGGCCTATGACGATTGGCACCGCCTGGCATGGGCCGGTGCGCTTCTGATTACCGCCGCCGTGTTGACCTTGAGCATCATCGCCCGATTACTCGAATCCCGACAGAGATGACCATGAACGACATGACACGCGTGGATCAGAATATCCGGATCGATATCCGCGATCTGAATTTCTATTACGGCAAGACGCAGGCGCTGAAAGATATCAGCGTTCCGCTGCATGACCGCAAGGTCACGGCGTTTATCGGCCCGTCCGGCTGTGGCAAGTCTACGCTGTTGCGTGTGCTGAACCGCATCTACGAACTTTATCCCAACCAGTACGCCAAGGGCGAAGTGCTGCTCGACGGCGAGAACATCCTTACCGGCAATCAGGATCTGAATTTACTGCGCGCGAAAATCGGCATGGTGTTTCAGAAGCCGACGCCGTTCCCGATGACGATCTACGACAATATCGCGTTCGGCATTAAGCTCTATGAGAGCATGCCGAAGTCAGAGCTCGATGGTCGTGTGGAGCACGCGCTTTCTCGCGCCGCGCTGTGGGGTGAGGTGAAGGAAAAACTCAAGGAATCAGGATTGTCGCTCTCCGGCGGTCAGCAACAGCGCCTGTGCATTGCCCGCACCGTCGCGACAAAGCCGGAAGTGATTTTGCTGGACGAACCGTGCTCCGCGCTCGATCCGATCTCGACGGCGAAGATTGAAGAACTGATCGACGAACTTTCGAGCGAATACACGATCGTCATCGTGACGCACAACATGCAGCAGGCGTCGCGTGCATCCGACTATACGGCGTTCATGTTTCTCGGCGAGCTGATAGAGTATGGCGACACCGAGCAGATCTTCACAACGCCGAAGAACAAGCGCACGGAAGACTACATCACCGGCCGCTTCGGCTGATCGTTGACCCGCCAACCCACCTGCCATGGCCCACCAAGAGCGGGCACTCAGGTGACGTCTGTGCTTCTTTAGAAATTGAATCTCCGCGAACCCTTTGCAGGCGCCAGCTTGGCCCAACTGGGTGGCCCGCACTTGGCGGGCTATGACAATTAGAGATAATCCTCCGCAACCGTCGCATCGTCGCGGGGCGCTGACGTTGCGTTGAAGATTGGGCTTAGCAAAGCGCTCACCACAATGTTCAGCAACACCGACGACAGCGCGGCGTAGCACGGCAAGGCTAGTGAGCCGATATGCAGCACATAGACGCTCGCTTTGAATCCGGATTGCGCGGCCATCCATGTTCCCGCCGACATACCGCAAACCCATCCGATCGACAGTGCATAACCGTTCAGCCAGCGCGAATAGAGTCCGATCAAAATCGAAGGCAGCGTCTGGATGATCCAGATTCCGCCGAGCAGTTGCAACTCGATGGCAGTTTTTGATTGGCCTTCGAGAATGAAGATCAGCGCACCAAGCTTCACGAACAGCGATGCGATCTTCGCCACCTGGCTCTCGTGCTCGGGCGAGCAATTGGGCCGGAAAAATTCGCGATAGATGTTGCGGGTGAAGAGATTGGCGCAGGCGATCGACATGATCGCAGCGGGCACCAGCGCGCCGATCGCAATGGCCGCGAACGCCACGCCGACGAACCATCCGGGAAACATCTGCAGGAAGAGTGCCGGTACGGCGAAATTGTTGCCGAAGGTTCTGAACGCGTCGGCATATTGCGGCATCGCCTTCACGCCCGCGGCAAGGGCCATGAATCCGAGCAGTGCAATCAATCCCAACACCAGCGAATAAGCCGGCAGCGCCACGGCGTTGCGTTTGATCGCGCCACGGTTCGACGCCGCCATCACGCCTGTTGCCGCGTGCGGGTACAGAAAGAGTGCCAGCGCAGATCCTAGAGCGAGTGTGG
Source organism: Rhizomicrobium sp. (assembly GCA_035551875.1). GTDB lineage: Bacteria > Pseudomonadota > Alphaproteobacteria > Micropepsales > Micropepsaceae > Rhizomicrobium. Next base: position 8,918 of record DASZML010000070.1, on the reverse strand, counting down.
CATACGAGAACATGCCGGGGTTGCTGAACGGGTTGGCCGAGAGCAACAAATTTTTCGCCGGTACGGCCGCAAACATCTTCGCGTATCCGCCGAGCTCCGCCGGAATTACAATCACGGCGGCAATTACTGTCGCGTAAATCAATATGTCTTTCACCACCGCGATCATGGCCGGTGCGCGAATGCCGCTCGCATAGGTGTAAGCGGCGAGGACGACGAACGCGACGATCACGGGCCATTCGCCGTGGAGACCGAGCCCGGCCAGCACCACTTCCATGCCGACAAGCTGCAACGCGATATAGGGCATCGTCGCTACGATGCCGGTGAGCGCTATTGCCAGCGCGAGGGTGCGGCTGCCGAAACGTCCGCGCACGAAATCCGCCCCGGTGACATAACCTTTCGCTTGCGCCACGGACCATAATCGCGGAAACGCGAAATACATCACGATGTAAGCGATGGCGGCATAGGGAACAGCGAAGAAGCCGACCGCGCCGCCCGCAAAGATAAGCGCGGGGACGGCGACGAATGTATAAGCCGTATAAAGATCGCCGCCGAGCATGAACCAGGTGATAAGCGAACCGAAGCGGCGTCCGCCCAATCCCCATTCGGAAAGCTGCGACATATCCCCGGCACGCCAGCGCGAGGCATAGAAGCCAAGCACTGTCACGCCCGCGAACAACGCAATGAATACGATCAGGGCCGCGCTCATTTCGCGGCGTCCGCGCGGTAGACGATGAACAGGCACAGCGCCGTCAGCGCGACCCACAGGATCTGATACCAGTAAAAGAAGGGGACGCCATCAAACGATGGTTCAGCCCGGTTGTAGAACGGCACCCACAGCTGGGCCACAATCGGGACGATGAGAAGAAGATAAATGGCGCGAAAGCCGCGCCTTTGCTGGCCGTTCATGCGGGCGTTCCCCAACCGCTTTCTGTGTGCAACGATTACGGCATAAGGTCCGCGCCGCCAAGCGCGGCTTTGGGAAACGATGACCGGACAATTTCTCTATCTTGCTGCATCGCTCGCAGGTGTCGCCGCGATGGTAGGATTGTGTGTGCTGTTGTTCGGTCGTGGCGTCGCAACAATCACTGCCGAGAGTGCTGAAGCGCGGCTGCGCGATGACATTCCGGGATTTCGCGCCGGCGCTGTCGCTATATCGTCCGATAGCCAAGCCGCGTTGGTGGAAGATGCGCGCGATAGATCGCTGCATCTGGTGATCGCGCGGGGATCGGGATTGGTCTCGCGCACGCTGTCGCGCGACATGGTACGGAAAGCGACACGGAACGGCTCGGCGCTTGATCTGCGTCTCGCCGATTTCACATTCTCCAAAGCACGCGTTGCCTTCGCGGAAGAGCAATCCGCAAGCGACTGGGAGGCGCGGCTGTCTCATGCATCTTGATCCGACGCAGCTCGCGACGCCCGCGTTCATCTTGCTTGTGATTGCTGAGATGTTGTTCGTGCGCTTCTCCGATCGGGGCGCTTACGAACCTCGCGATACAGCAACGAGCCTGTTGATGGGCTTTGGCAGCGTTATTTTTGGTGCAGCATTCGGTTTCATCTTTGTGTGGTTCGCGCATCTCGTCGCGCCTTATCGCCTGTTCAACATCGCGTGGTCTGTGCCTGCGGTCGTGATCTGTTTCGTGCTCGACGATCTTCGTTATTACTGGTGGCACCGCGCAGCACATCGCGTGCGCTGGCTTTGGGCGGAACACGTCGCCCATCACTCCAGCCAGCACTACAATCTCTCGACGGCTCTGCGACAGCCTTGGGGCGGGTTTCTGACGCCCGGCCTCCTGTTTATGGCGCCGCTGATCTTGCTCGGCTTTCCGCTCGGCATGATCGCGCTCGTGGGCGGTATCAATCTAGTCTATCAGTTCTGGATCCACACCGAGGCGATCCAGAAAATGCCGCGCTGGTTCGAGGCCGTAATGAACACGCCGTCGCATCATCGCGTGCACCACGCCACCAATGCGCGTTACCTCGATTCGAATTACGCCGGTGTGTTCATCGTGTGGGACAAGATGTTCGGCAGCTTTGTGCCCGAGGATGAAAGCGAAAAACCGCGCTACGGTATCGTGAAGAATCTGGCGACGTTCAATCCGGTGAAAGTGGCGTTCCACGAATTTGTCGGTATCGGCAAAGACCTCGCGAAATCGCGCTCGCTGCGCGAGCTGCTCGGTTATGTTTTTGCGCCGCCAGGCTGGTCGCCGGACGGGAGCCGCGAAACGTCGGATTCTATCAAGGCGCGCTGGCAGCAATTTCGCCTGGGCGACGACCTGGAATATCGTCGCGCTCTGATCGAAACTGACGAAGGTAGCTCAGCTGCTGCGTAGGCCGAATCACAACAGTGTGTTGTCGGAGACCTTGATAGTTGCGCTGCGATTTCGACGCAGTCCCGAATCCCGCTGAGCTGAAACGAATTATTCCAGCAACGGCAACGGACGAAAGCCATAGGCGACTTCCCAGATTTCAGCGCCATCGATATCGAAACTCTTGCGCGAATTCGGAACGACGGAACCGCCCAGAATTTTCTCGTAGAAACGGCGTCCGCGGTCGTTGGCTTCCACCACCCAGACGATCATATCGTTCAGCCCGTCTGCCGCCAGATCGCGCGAAACGATCCTGGCCATTTCCGTGCCGAGACCTTTGCCCGTCGCGTCGGGGAGAAAGTAAGCGGCATAGAGTTCGCCTGAAAATCCAAAGGCTGGTTCGCGCGCTGGACCATATACTTCGAAGCCGACAATCTTCCCGGCGTCTTCGGCTACCAGCAAATGTGCGGGCGGCGATGTTTCGCCCGCGATGGCTTTTTGCCAGCGTTCAACCGTTTTCTCGGGCTCCATGCCATCGAGATAGGATTGAGGAACAATCCCACGATAGGCCTGCCGCCATGATGCGGAATGAACGGCCGCAATGCCCGGCGCATCTTCCAGTCGGCCCCGCCTGATCACGCCCATGTTCATTTGTTTTTCTTCTTGGTGCGCTTGCCCGCGCGTTCGGCTTTCGTGCGCTTTTCGGCTTCGCGTTTCTCTCGGCGAATTCCGTCTTCATGCGTCCAGAGAAGTCGCGCGGCAACGGTACGCCACGGACGCCATGTCTGCGATAGCTTCTCCATCTGCTTTTCGTTCGGGCGCTTTCTCAGACCGAGCACGCGCGTAAGCGCCGCCTGCAGTCCGACGTCGGCCACCGGCCACACATCGGCGCGGCCTAGCGACGACATCAGATAAATGTCCGCTGTCCACGGCCCGATGCCTTTGATTGCCGTGAGATGCGCGCGGGCATCGTCGTCATGCAGCGCGCGGACGCGCTTCAGATCGAGTGTGCCTTCGAGAATGGCGCTAGCGATCGACTTCATGTGTTTTTGCTTCGGCGCGGATAATCCACAGGCGCGCAGTGTTTCCGGCTCGGTCGCCAGCATCGTGGCGGGATCGAAGGGCACGACCTTTTCCTTTACGCGCCCGAAGATCGTATCGGCGGCGGCAATCGAAAGCTGCTGGCTGACGACGATATCCATCAGCGCCTCGAAACCGTGCTTGCGACGTGGCAGGAAGGGCGGCTTGCCCGCGCGCTTCACCATAGGATGAAAGCGCTTGTCGGCGGCGATCAGCGCGGCGATGGCGTCGTCGATATGTTTGGCGGATGCGATGCGGTGCGGTTTCGGCATGGATGTGGGAAATGTAATGTGGCGCGCATGATTGTCACGCGCTTTGCGCCGAGCCCAACCGGTTATCTGCATCTGGGTCACGCCTTCGCGGCGATCACGGCGCGTGACACCGCAAATGCGGCGGGTGGCAAATTCCTAGTGCGAATCGAGGACATCGACACCACGCGTTGCCGCGCGGAATTCGAGACGGCGATATTCGAAGATTTATCGTGGCTTGGCTCGGCATGGGAGACGCCCGTCTTACGGCAATCTACCCGCTTCGACGTCTATCGCTCTGTGCTGGATACGCTCGATCAGAAAGGCTTGCTCTATCCATGTTTCTGCACCCGCGCCGAGATTACCGCAGAACTCGCGCAAGCCATTGAGGCGCCGCACGGACCAGAAGGTGCGCTATATCCAGGCACCTGCCGCCATCTCGATGCGGCAACGCGGGCCGCGAAGATCGCCAGCGGCGCGCCTTACTCATTGAGGCTCGATGTAGAGAAAATCGCGGCGCTCGTTGGTCCGCTAACGTTCGAAGAATACGGTGCAGGCCCAAATGGCAAAACGGGCACGATCACCGTCAACCCGCACCTCTTCGGCGACATCGTGCTGGCGCGCAAGGAAACCCCGGCTTCGTACCATCTTGCCGTTGTTGTGGACGACGCGTTCCAAAACGTGTCGCTGGTAACGCGTGGTAATGACCTATTTTCCGCCACGCACATCCAACGCGTGTTGCAAACAATCCTTGGTTTCCCCACGCCGGCATACGCACATCACAAACTTATTCTAGATCGGTCTGGAAAGAAGTTCTCCAAACGCGACTCCACCGTCACACTGCGCTCCTTACGGGAACGCGGTGTAACGGCGGAAGAGATACGCCCGATGATTGGGCTCTAGTTCGCTAGGAACTTGTCCAGCGCCGCATCCAGCTGTGCCGGTTGATCGAACATGATGAAATGCAGCGAGTCCGTCGCAAGCACGAACGACATTGTTTTGTCGGAAGCATATGCACCGCGATACATCATATCGCTCACACCCTTGGGCGAACCGGCGGGCGCATAATCCGGATAGATCAGCGTCAGCGGTGTCGTGATCGCGCCAAGACCGGGACGCAGATCGAGCGTCATGTCATCGGCCATCGCATTCACCGACACACCGGGATCGCTCGCCTTGCCCCATGTGCGGACCAACGCTTGGTGATCGTCGGACGACACCATGCTTTTCAGCATTTGCGAATAGCGCGGCTCATCGAACATCTTCTGCGGATTAGCGCGGATGCTGTCGGCGATCGGCTTGAGCGACTCCGAGGTTGCCATCGGTCCTCCCATCAGCACGCCGTAGAACGGCAACGCATCGACAATGAAGCCTTTCTTGATATCCGTGGGATGTTTTTCCGCGAGATAGAGAAGCATCGTTCCGCCAAGCGAATGACCGATCAGGGTCGCTGGCGCCAGATGTTGTTCGACCAAATAGGCGTCCAAGGCTTCCGCTGTCGGCACAAAAACATCGCCCTTCGCGTTCGCACGGGACGGCTCGCCCGCGAAGCCTGCGAGGTTGATGAGATGCACGCGATAATGATCCTTCAGCTGCATGGCCTGCGACCTCCAGGTTTCGCGCGATGAAGCCAGACCTGGAATGAACACGATATCTGGCCCGTGCCCGACGATCTCGTCGCTGAGACGATCGCGCGTTACGACTGTGCTTTCGCCGGGAAACAACACCGGGTCAGCATGGGCAAGCGAGGGAACAATCAAAGCAGCGGCCAAGAGGGCACCGAGGGCAATATTGCGGACTTTCATGGCGACTTCTTCCTTTTTGTTGCACAGGCGTTGGTGATATGTAAAGTCGACTTTACATGGGCGGGCAAAGGCGTTATGTCAGGCACGCTTTACACTCCTTTCAGCCCGTTGCGGGTGTATCGATGATGTTTCGAAGGTAAGTGACGTAGTCTTCGAAGGCGCGGCGGCCCTGTTTGGTCAACGCGACCCGCGTACGCGGCTTCTTGCCCACGAAGTCCTTTTCGACGCCGACATAGCCTGCATCTTCCAGCGTCGTGACATGGGCGCCGAGATTACCGTCCGTAGCACCAATCAGATCGCGCAGGCGCACGAACTCGATCGGATCTTTATCCGGCAGCGGCTTCAGTGCCGCCATGATCTTGAGCCGCATCGGCTGATGGATGATCGCGTCTGGCTGTTCCATCACGCCCTCCGCAGCCACAGGCCGGTGCCGATCAGGATCACGCCGCCGAGAAATGCCATGCACAACAGGAACTGTTCTGGCGGCAGCCGAAAGAAGCTGAACAGCGTCAGCGCCACAATTGCGAGCCCGGCGACGATAAAGCGCCATCCCATCCAGATGCCCATGATCGCGTAGGACCAGCCGATCATCAGCGGGAACAGGCTTCCGATTTGCATGCCGTTGAAAGGCGAAAAAATCGCGAGCACCGAAGCGATGGCGCCAAGCGCTGCGAGCCAGGTGAAAAAAATGCGCCAGCTGAATTTCACCGACCCGCGGGGCTTGGAATACATACCCGTCAGAGTGCTGATTGCCGCACCAATCAGCGAAAGCGCGGGCCAGACCCAGTTGCTCTGCGCCGGAAACAGATAAGTACCGATATAGCCGCCGAACCAGACGACGCCCCACAAAATCAGATGTGGAGCTGCGGCTTTGTATCCATAAGCGGAAAAGCTGCGCCGCTCCGTCTTTGCGATGTCCTGCAAAGCGCTGGCGGCTTCCTGATGCGAGAGCGACATTGCATCATCTCCTAAAGCACTCTGTTGCATAGAGTACTTTAGGAGATGATGCAAGCCGTTAAATCAGAAATCTTCAAATCGTTGATAAGTATAGAGAATTACCAGTCGTTTAGGCCCTGAAAACGGGCAAAGCCGACAATGTGAGACCATTTCGACCACTCACCGCGAAGCCGGACCGTCTCGCTAGGTGAACGGTCGCCCTCGCCAAGACCCAAGATCTGGAGTTCGGCACAACCGGCAAACGGTCTCCCATCCGGCGCTGGCAGATGCGCATCGGCATGTTCGAGACGCGCGTACTCGGAGTCTTCGATGCCATCCGACGCAAGAACGATCGTCGTTGGCAACCCGGAACATCCGATCGCCTGCGAGACGTTGTCCATGAAGGCGAGAATGTTGGTGTGGCCCTGTGCGTGCCATTTGCCTTCGCGAACGAGCGTTGGCGTGCCGGTGATAAGCTTCTGTACTTCCGCGGCGACTTGATCGGGGCGGTTGCGCACCGACAGAACCGCGTCGTAGTGGAAGTTGTTCGACTCCGCATCGTAATTGCCGAAGGTGCGGACGTGCACTTCGGATGCGAAGCCGAGCCCGCGCACTTCATCGGCAACGCGTGCGCCGACTTTCGCCGCAAAATCCGGATCGTCGATCAGCGGATTGCTCTTGGAAAGATCGATGGCGATAACGAGCCGCTGCGGCGCGACTTGCGCTTGCTGCAAATAGTCAGCTTCGATTGCTCGCCCGTCATCTGCAGATTTAACCGCCAGCGCACCGCCGCCGATCAACGCTGTGGCCGTAACCACCGCCAGCATTGCGTTCATCACGCCGCGGATCCGACCGGTTCGCGCACTGCTTCGCGGCGATCCGCAAGCTGCAACAGATGGAGTTGCGCAAACTGGCGCTGGCGGTGCTTGTAGTCGCGCGCAAGACTGACATTGCGAATATTGTTCTCCGCGCCTTGCATATAAAGCGCGGCAACAATCGTCACGATGAAGAAAATTCCGCCTGCGAACGCGAACCAGAACCAGCTGTCCGCATTGGCCAGCGAGTTTTGCGAAAGCTTAGGAAAGCCCAGCGAATACTCGCTGCCCACCGCTGCGTTCTGAACGTGCGGAGCATCGGTCGCGGGCGCGCTTGTCTGAAACAGACGATCAATCGAATTGCTGCCGGGCTGATCGGTCGTCTGCTGATGTTCCAGTGTGGTCGAGGTTCCGCCACTCATGTTGTTGTAAGCGACGAGATAGCCGAGGCCGCCGATCATCACCAGCGCAAGCAGAAAAGCCGTCGTCACCAGCGTATTGCGGCCATAGACGCCCGTTATTTTCATCATGAAATGCACGATCAGAACCGCGAAGATGACCTGCATGCTTTTGAAGATGAGCGTTGATTGCAGGCTTGCAGGGACCACCATGAACTCGTTCGAGAGCGCGCGCGTCCATACATCGCCACGGATGATCTGATAGTCGACGAACATTGCCACGAGCGCAATTGCGAGCGCCAGAAATACCGCGCCGAAATAGAGAGAGCGGTAATGTGCGATCTGGCGGCTCTTCTCCATGTTGCGGGCGATGACGTAGTCGTCGTTCGTCGGCGCGTCAGCAGATGCTTCCACCTGATCGTCGTCTTCGCCATCTTCGCGATTGAATATGCGCGAGAACACACCGGACTTTTGCGCACCACGCTTTGGCGCATCTTTCTCGCCGCGCTTGACCCAGTCTGGTCCCCAGCTCGGCGCATCGGGGGGCGTCATCAGGCGTTCGGTGAGTTGTGCTTCCATACGGCGGCGCACGGCAGGCGTCATGGCCTGCGCATCGGCCAGCATCTTGGCTTCGTTGTTGAATTCTTCCGGTGAGAGGCCGTGAAGCAGTTCATGGCTGAGCGCAGTCTTGCGGCTCCGCGGCACATTCACTTCGTCGATTTTCCGATAAGCGACCATGAGATCCGTCCCCCAAAGAAGCCCGCACACCGTTCGCGAGCTCTTATAGTAAACAGATCGTTACCGGCAAAAATTGGACCGATTGCGGCAACGCGGCCACAATTGGAAGCTCACAATGATCAAAGGATGGAGTGCGGCGGTTGCTGTCCGCTTTTTGCAAATGATGCTGATGGTTGCCCCATCATTGCACCATGCTGGTCCGAAAGAAGACGTCTTCGCCGCCGATCGCGCGTCCTCGCAGCTCTCCTCGCCGGCGAAGAAATCTTAGGGTTCAGCCAACTCCACAATCTCGTGCATGATCGCGTTGAGATCATAGTCCTTCGGGCTGAATACGGCCGCAATGCCGGCGGACTTCAGCGCGGCTTCGTCCTCTGGCGGAATGATGCCGCCAGCGACGACTTTTATATCCGACAATCCGGCATCTTTTAATTTAGAGATCACTTCGCGAGCCAGAGGGATGTGCGAGCCTGAGAGAATTGAGAGACCGACAAGATGCGGCTTCTTCTCGCGTGCTGCTTCCACGATCTCGTCCGCCGAAAAGCGTATGCCGTTATAGATTACGTCCATGCCCGCATCGCGCGCGCGGATGGCG
>DASZML010000069.1:0-2354 GCA_035551875.1 Rhizomicrobium sp. | reverse complement strand
CCGCCTCGATGCGACGATTGCGTTCGCGCCGCTCGGCCGTGACACGATCGACCGCGTGGTCGAGAAGTTCGTGCTCGAACTGGAAGTGCAGCTCACCGATCGCGACGTGACGTTCGATCTCACGCCGGAAGCGGCGCGCTGGCTTGGTGAGAAAGGTTACGACGATGCGTTCGGCGCACGCCCGCTGGCGCGCGTCATCCAAGACCACATCAAGAAGCCGCTGGCCGATGAGATCCTGTTTGGTAAGCTCAAGAGCGGCGGCACGGTGCGCATCCTGCTCGACCGCGAGAAAGATGCGCTCGCCTTCGAGTTCATCACCGACGCGGACCTGAAGCCGAAGGCGTTGCCGCCGCCGAAGGCCGAAGAGAATGTCTAATTGTCGATTCATAAGCGTACATGAACGACGTAGCAAATAAACACTTTAAAGGCGGTTGCCTCTGCGGTGCGCTGCGCTATGAGGCGGATGCCGCACCCGTGTTCGCCGGCTATTGTTGCTGCGACGATTGCCAGAAGGCGAGCGGCTCCGGTTTCATTCCGTTTATCGGTTTTCCGCCCGGCGCGTTGAAAGTCACCGGCCCTTACACGCTCTATCAGATGCACCACAACGACGGCCGCTCGTCCGAGCGCTTTTCCTGCGCAAAATGCGCGAGCCTCGTCTTCGGCGGTGAGCCGAGCAATCCGAACGGCAACACGATCTACGCCGGCACGCTCGACGACACGCCGCTGTTCAAGCCCACGATGGCCATCATGACGAAGTTCAAGCCGGATTGGGTAATCCTGCCATCCGGCCTCACGACGTTCGAGGGCATGCCTGGCGGCTGATGCGCTTGCATCACCTCACGCCAGGAAACATCTCGATATGCATTTCGCCGCTGCGGCCGTAATAGACCGCGCGCCTACCAGACATGCTGACGAAGTAGCCGACGCAACCGGCTTTCGCGATTTGCGCGCAGAATTCGCGGTACTTGATCTCGCCATGCTGGATCGATCGCACGGCGGCGTCCACGCCCGATGCGAGGAAGTCTTGCGATGGCGCGACGCCGACCGCATGGCAAGGCGTAAGCTCGCTTTCGCCATTGGGCATGTAGTAAATCTTTTCATTGCGCACGAGATCGGCGTGATAGCGCTCGACGCCCGCCTCCATCAGCCTGCCCACGACTTGCGGGAAGGTGATGCGCTCTTCGTCCGACGCACGCGTACACTCCGCGATCACGGCGCTTACATCGTCATTCATGTCATCAGTCCTTTGTCTATTCGGTGGGAATGCTTTTCAGTCCAAGGCGGCGGACGATTTCTTTCATCGCATCGGCAATGGTCGCGCAGTCGGCGGGCGAGAGGTGTCCGAAGAATTCTTCGTCGTTGCGGTCGGCGAGCGCGGCGAGCTTGGGCACCAACGCACGCCCAGCGGATGTGAGCGCGAGCGTCTGCCAGCGCCTGTCGTCGCGGCCTTGCATGCATGCGATCAGCGATTTCGCCTGTAGCCGGTCCGATAGCTTTGAAATTGCACCGCGCGTCATGCCCATGCGTTCTGCAATTTCGCTAGGGGCGAGCGTGTCGTGGTCGAAGAGCGCGCGCAGTAGCGCCCATTCAGCGACCGTGACGCCGCGAGCCTCAAGCTTGCCCGCGAAGGCGTGGCTCACATGGTTGGAGACATAACGCAGCCAGTAACCCAGATGCGTCTCCAGTTCGCTTGTTTGCCGCTTTGCCATGCCGTCTCTATTGGTTGACAAGGAAACTATCATATTAAGTTTCCTTGTCAACTATCACGACGGCGGCTGGAAATTGCGAAGTTTCGCGGCCATGCTGGCGTCATGACAGACTATTCAGACGCCGTCGCTGCCGCGATGAAGTGCCTCGACGATTTTATGGCCGCGTTCAACGCCCGCGATGTGGCGGCGTTCGACGCGACGTTCAACTTTCCTTCGGTGCGGCTCGCGTCCGGCAAGCTCGTGCTGATCGAGAAGGGCTTTCACAAGCCGGAGATGTTCGAGAAGGGCGCGCTCGCGGAGTGGGATCATTCCGGCTGGGATCGCCGCGAGATCATTCATGCCGGCGCCGACAAGGTGCACATCGACACGCGCTTCACGCGTTACCGCAAGGATGGCTCGGTGATTGGCGGTTTCGATTCCGTCTATGTCGTGACGAAAGAGAACGGCCACTGGGGCGTGAAAATCCGCTCCAGCTTCGCGCCCTAGTCGCCGCGCATCGCTGCTTCGATGCGGCGCGCGGTGCGATATTGGCGCGCGTCATGGATCGTCATCACCGCGTGCAGGAACGCGAGTCCCCACAGCACAAAGCCCGCGTGAAACAGAAGGATCGTTGCCCACAGCGCGATCGACAGCACATAGAGGATG